>JACPOE010000011.1 GCA_016185105.1 Bdellovibrio sp. | reverse complement strand
GACTGGCCCGTTTCATCCTGCCAGAATTTTTTCAACGTTTTTTTCATATCCTTTTCCACTCCGTTTGTTACCAGTCCAATTTCACCTTGGACTCACTTGTGCTTCCTGCATCCTTTTCGGATAGTAACGCGCGAAGCTTTACTCCTCACCTAACGGCCCCTAGATACACTCCAGCCGTTATATTAATTATATGGTTTCTATGTAAAATTAGTCAAATTGGGAGGCAAAAATTGCCTGAACTTTTGTGCCTATAGAGCCATTTAAACGCTCAAATTTGACCGCTAGAAGACGACTACGCAGAGAGTGGCGTTATCCACCGGCGAACTTGAGTTTAAGGCATCTTTCACCTGTGTCAGTGCTGACTCAGAAAACGGTTTTTGTTGAAGTGTTTGAATGAAACTCAAAACTGACTCAGGAACACCGTCTGAAACTAGAATCAACCAGTCTTTAGGTTTCAGCTTGTATTCAAAAATCTCGGGCTCCAGATCTTCGCTCATTCCTAAAGCTATCATTGGAGCTTGAAATTCAGCTCGCAGCTTGGGTCGAAACGGATCCTGAAGACGAGCAAAAGAGCGTGGAATGACAAGTTCAGTTTTTTCGCCCCCTCGGATCAGCCAAGCACTGCAGCTTCCCACATTTGCCAAAGCTAGGAGATCACCGTCTACAAAACCTGCCACTACTGACGCCCCACCTTTTTCATTAATATTCTTATTCTTATTGAATTTCTTCAGAATGCGATTTGCATGAATCAGTGAGTTAAATAGAACATTCCCGGCAAGGGAAAAGTAAGTCCTTAAGATGAATGGCAAGGTGGCTTCTAGATCTCCTGCCTCCTTGAAGAGGAAACTCCGTACAGCCTCACAACTTTGCTTAGCCGCCTCTGCTCCGGCTACCGGTCCACCAAAGCCATCCGCCAGAACGAGGATACCCTTCTGGCGATCCATTAACACGAAGTCTTCCTGGGAGGAATATTTGCCGCGAGTTGTGAACTGAGCTACCGTTTGAATCGGGATATTCTTTTCCCTTAAATGAGCCTTGGAGTGTTGCGTACTCATAAATTACTGAGCCCCCCCTTCTTCTTTCTTTTTAATGTACCGACTTAGCTTACGCGCCGCCCTCTCGTGATAGATATCATCCGAGGGAGCAATCGTTAGAGTCTCTTGAAACATCTTCTTCGCATTCTCAAAATCTGAATAGCTTTCTGCCAAGATCGCTTCCGTATACGAAACCTTCGCTTGCTCATGTAATACTTTTCGAATTCGATTCATTCCCGCATACCCGGCTGGGTGAGGGGGATCGATTCGCGTCGCTTTCTTGTAGAGCGCAAACGCTTTTGCGTACTCATTTGCATCCTCAGCTTCTTTAGCGTGGCGCAGGACTGGATCTCGTAAATGACCGATCGCCTTACGGCAGACCGCGATCATGCTCTTGGAAAGCGGGGCTAGCTTGGGATCGGTAACTCCTATATCAATACTCTTTTGATAAGTCGCAATGGCGTCGTGGTAATGCTTTTTCTTCTTCAGCTGGGTTGCTTCAGCAAACAAAGCCCAACCGTGCTTATTAATTTCTATCTCGACCTGTTTTTGCTGTTCTTTCAGCTTTTGCTGCTCCTCAAAGGCCTCGATTTCTTTTCGCCAAGTCCCCACCGCCGCGTTGTCCGGATCTAAACCTAGGATTTGAATGAAATATTCTCGCGCCTGTTCAAATTCCTTTTTCTCCATTCTTTGACGACACTCCTCCACAAGTTGGGCAACTTTGGCTTTTAGAGCTTCTTCCTCCTTTTTCCTCTTTTTCTCCTCCTCGATTTGATCCATTTTACGTTTGCCTTCTTCGGCATACCGTTCGATTTCCCGAGCGTCTTTGTAGTCATTTATGAGTTGGAATATTTTTCTAATTTCATAGAGGGCTTTGTCATAGTCCCGATTCCGAAAATGCTCAAACGCGGTAGTGTGTTGAAGTTCGACAAACTTTTTTTGCTCGGGCGTCAGCATGTCAAAAACTAATGGTCCTTTTTGTCCCGAAGGCGCGGTAGCTGTAGCTTTCTTAACTGCTGCTGTTTTCTTTTTAATGGGTAGTGGGGAATTATCGTCCTCAGAAAGCCAATAGAATGCTCCGATTAAAACAATCACGACCAGAGTTTGCGTCCTTTTGGGCAAAGCTCTAAAACGTTCAATGAGGGACTTCTTCTTTCCCGAAGATCCAGTGGCAGCACCGCCAATGCCTGGAATACCTCCTAAGCCTGGAATATCTGTCACGCCTGGGACCGCACCCGGCACCGCAGCAGCAGGATCACCCGTTGTTCCTGGTGCTGGCGACCCACTGAGGTCTAGGCCGCCGCCTGGAGCCGCCTGACCGGCTCCGGCATCTGGAGCGATGAGATCACCCAATCCGGCTCCTGGGGCATCGGCTGCGCCTTCTTCCACCGGAATAGAAACAAGGTCTTTCTCTTGAGCAAGATACTCTGTGCTCATCGCTTTAAATGAAAACTCTACATTCCCAATCCGAATGACATCATCGCCAGAAAGTTCCTGTTCTTGGACCTTAGCCCCGTTAATGTAGGTCCCATTGGAGGAGCCCAAGTCCTTGATGATGTAGCTTAGCCCCGACTTTCGAATCATCGAATTTTTTCGCGAGGCTTTCTTGTCGTTCAAGACGATATCGCAGTCTTTTCCTCTGCCGATGTAGATGACGTCTTTGGTAATTTCGAAATCTGTTACATTCGCAGTGCCCTGCTTAAAAATAAGACGAACCGAAACTTTTCCAGTTGGAGTAATTTTAGTTTTTCCGTCTTCATCGATGGGTTCAGCTTCTGCAGGCGGAGGAGGATCACCACTGCCCTGCTGAGCATCGCCCGAAGGTTGTTCAACACCGCCCTCCATACCAGGAGCAGCCGCCGGATCAGACGACATGCCAGGAACTTCTTCTAGTGACGGAGAGCCAGCTAGATCACCTGCGCCAGCTAGCTCTCCTCCAGGAAGAGCTTCGCTATTTTCGGTAGAAATTCCCTCGACTCCAGCCGCATCAGTGCTAGCCGGTTTAGCATCAGAGCCGGCAGACGGCGATTCCGTGGGTGCCGGTGGGGGCGGCTCTGGGAGGCCCACATAAGGACCAATCGAGACCAGGTCGCCGACTTTCAACACTGCCTGAGTGACTTCGGCTCCATTGACTGAGAGAGGAGCGAATTCACTTCTTTTTTCAACCTGGACTGAACCACTCACCGACTTGAAAACCGCATGCTGCCTCGATACTGCCCGATCATCGATCCGAATAGCACACTCGTCGGCCCGCCCGAGAACCAAGTCTCCCTCTAGGGAGAAGGTCTTCAAGACTGCACCGTCTTTTAGAAGGGTGAGGTTCGGAAACTGGCTCATTGAGTATCCCCTCCTTTCGGAGCGGACTTAGCGGGAGCGGGGCTCTCACCCCGATAGGCTCTTTCAACATTTTCAAGCTGCTCTCCAGCTTCAATAAAGAGAGGATTACTCCTATCTTTATTCAACAAACGTGTAACTTTTAAAAAGTGTGCTCTCGACGCTTTGAGTTTTCCTGCTTTGAGAGCCTTGCGTCCATGATCAAGGTGCATCTTCACTTCTGTTTCTATCCCTTTATTTACATTTGAGAGATAGAGGGTTGCCAACTGATGACCTGGTACGATTTGCAATACTGTCTCAAACTGAGTGCGAGCCCTTGCATAGTTTCCTAGAAAATACTCCCTAAGGCCGTCCTTAAAGATCATCTCGGTTTCTGAGTTTTTTGGCACCTCAGGAAGGAAAGCAGCCAGGTTAGTTGTCACTTTCTTTTTCGCGACAGGTTTGGGCTTATCCTCAGGGAACAACAGAAATAATCCCGCGCCAAGGACTCCAACGACTATCACAAGCTTTCGAACGGTATCCTTGGACTTGGCTTGGGTGGCAGCACTAGAAGGGCCCGAACTAAAAATAGCTGAGAGGCCCATTCGATTTAGCTTATCTCGGTGCTCGGCCTTATGCTGCTGTTCAATTCCGATTTGTTCAGTAGTTCTTGGCGGAGCGACGAGCATCTGCGTTCCGGCCTCAGCCGTTATGAATTCCAGCGTGGACTCGCCTATGGTAATTGTATCATTGACCGTTAAGTTCGCTTGACGGGTCGCGCGCCCATTATGAAGGATTCCGTTAGCACTTCCTTTGTCTTTTACAACCCAGCCTCCTCCGACTGCGCTCAACTCTGCATGAATTCGAGAGGCCTTTAAGTCAGAGAGAATAATATCGTTTTCTTCTCCTCGTCCTAAAAAAACCTTTGGCCCCGTCAAAACAAAAGTAGTCCCATAGTCCGGCCCTTGGACCACTTTCAATCGAGCCAACTCACCTTTCTGACGATCGAGTGAGAGTTGTTTAAAACGCAGAGCGTTTGCCACTGACCTCCACTTCCTATCCCTCCGCCTTGATTGCTACCATTGCGAGACACTTCGCGGATTGCCCCGTAACGCCAAAGGCTACGGTATGAATTTTGTAACTAATTCCGGAAAAGTCGTAATCCTCAGACAGCCCCTCGCCTCCCACCGGAGTCCTACCCAAAATGTCTGCCGTGAAGGCGGCCATCGACTGATCGCGCGCCACCTCTGAAATCCCGTGTCCAAGGGCTCCGTCTGAACGAATACCGGTAATTTCCTCCATCATCGAATTCAGATAAACAATCTTCTGCTCGGAATCAAAAACCAGGACACCATTCTTCGAAATATTTCCGAGGGTCTTCATCGGTCCAAGAAATTCGTCGATGGAGCTAGCCAGACTCTGCATCGAGTCCCCACCCCCAGCTGAAGCTCCCCCAGTTTTGGGAATTCGTTGAATAGCGGAATTAATGATTTCCCACAAGGGATTAAGCTCTTCGAGTTTAAAATCGTGCGTGACCTGGGAAATATCACCCTTCAGGGCTTTATCCAAATCTTCGTTCAAAACCTGAAAGGGTTTCAAAGTTAGCTTATATAAAATCAATAAAATAAATCCGGCAATCAAGCTGGTAAAGATCAGCGTTTCGGCATAGACAATCCCCAATGTGCCGGGGTCTGGAGTGGCAAGGGACGTATCCAACGCGACGAGCGCCATAGCAACAATGACGTTTCTTCCTAAAGCAGGATTCATCACTTTGACTGGCTCGACCGCTACGACTGTGCTGTCGTCGGCTTCCTGGGCAAAACCTATCTCTCTTCCTTCGCGAAACGCGTTCTTCGCTCTGACAGCTACGGCCGCTTCACTTCCAGCTGCAAAATATTGGTTCATCTTGGCAGCAGGCGCGATAATCCGATTGTCCAAATCTAGAAGAAAAGCCTGCTTCACGTCCTTATCGGTTTCCGCCAACCCGATATCTGTTTTGGTTTCCATTTTGGCGGCCAAAAAAGATGAGTTGCGATCTGCAATTTCCTTAGCAATGAATCGAGCACGTCTTTGAGTCTCTTGGATCACCGTCTGTCGACTAGATTCTAGAAGTGGATAGACGGACACCAAAAGATTACCCACCACAAAGATTCCAAATCCAGTCAGACAAATTATTTTCCACTCGTGTTTCAAATTTAAGCCGTAGAAAACGGGCATAAACTTGTTTTCGAAAAACCAGAGTGCTCGGCCCTTAAGGTCAGCGGGTGGCTGATTTGAGGGGGTCACTGTATTTAACGAGATCCCTGGACTAGCGATACCGGATTGTCCTGGATTTGCCGCGTTTTGAAATTGAAACGAGTTTCCGAGTCCAGCCACAGCTGGCGCTGCAGCAGGTTTTTTTACTGTGGCATCGACCAGCTCGATGACGAATTCCCCAATGCTGACCCGGTCACCTGGCTTTAGTTTCCGAAGCTTCGTGAGTGCGCCATTGACAAAGGTGCCGTTAGAGCTACCGAGGTCTTTTACAGTGACCTCGCCTCCAGCCGTAGTAAAAACACAGTGCCGTTTCGAGACCTTTCCAGACTGCAAGACAATCGTATTCCCCGTCTGACGACCTACAGAGATATCACCCTCTGTGACCGCATAGCTGGTTCCACGGTTAGGACCTGAAATCACGGTTAGCTTAAACATACTTCATCACCTATTTTCATATCGCATTTTTGGATCGTCCCTATCGGTAGTTCCAAGGTGTCCACGGCCTTCCAATCTCCCACAGGCAAAAGTCCCCAAGGCCTAAGGTTTTCTTTCAGTGAGGAGATTCGATAAAAAACTGCTCCATCTCGAATCACCCGTTCACTCAAAAAAACCACATCGATAGGAATATTCATAAACAACATATGAATACTCGAACAGGGACTCAGCAACAGTCCGCTGCCTGGATTCAAAATTCGAACCCCCATCAGGCCCATAAAACGACTCCAAAAAGACTCTGCCACACTGCACTCATCGGCAATTTGCGCCTTATTTTTGACTAAAATCACTTTAATTTTGCGAAGATTTGTTTCCATATTAAGAGTTTAGCGCGAGGCGAGGGGCTGCGTCAGTTTACGCGCCGCCTCCATTGAGGAATCCAAGAATAAACGGTGCAAAAATCATCAATATTACCGCTGGAAGAATGAATAAGGCTGTCGGGAGCAATACTTTCTGCGCCGCAGCAGCTCCTGCTTTTTCGGCTCTGACCATTCTTTCGCTACGTATTTGCTCAGATTGCTGCCTCAAGATCTTCCCAATGGAAGCCCCCATCTGATCCGCAGATATCAGAATGGCCACAAAAGAGTTCACCTCGGGCATGGAAATTCGCGCTGCCATCTCTCTCAGGCCCTCTTGCCGCGATGAGCCGACTTTGATTTCCTTCAAAAGCTGGCCGAATTCTTCTACCAGTGGGCTGGGCGATGCCTTTTCCACGACTTTACCGATCGCTCCAACGAAATCGAGGCCGGCCTCAGTGGAGAGCGCCAACAGATCTACAATGAACGGCATGGCGCGCAGCACCTTCTTCTGACGCGCAGCAATGCGGTTATTAACCCAGATATTGGGATAGAACCATCCCAGTCCCCCACTGCCCAGGATGTAGTACCATTCAGGATCAAGCAACCCCATGACTTTGAGGGCAATCCCTATCAAAGGAAAGACAAGAATCAAGGTGATCTTGAAAGCAATAAACTCATCCGGAGTAAACTCGTCTTTGAGACCTGCCGCAATAACTCGTCTTTTGAACTCTTTGCGCCGGGTATCCCAAAACGGTTTCCCACGAATCACTGGGACGATGTATTGAGTGTAGAGCGGGCGAAGGATCCTGACTAACTCATTGCTGGATTTTCGGCCCCGTAAGTCTGCCAAATTCTCTTGGGCGGCCCGGCTCTCCTGCTCCTCCATCACCATGCGTGCAATGATGAATGCTGAGAACCCCACCAAGGCGTAGGCTGCATGAATTACGATCTGGCCGCGGTCAATTGCATTCAAGGCTTGGAGTCCTCCAGTTACCTCATCGGTTTTTTTCCCGGCAGATTTTAGTTTGAAATTGGGCTATGATTTTGGGACATCATGGCAACCAAAAAAAAAGCAGTCGAGGTTTTAGGCGAACTATTCATTATGGGTTTCAAGGGATTGGAACTTGCCCCTGAAACCTCTGAATTTATTTCAAAAAGGAAAATAGGTGGGGTCATCCTTTTTGCTCACAATTACGAGCTCCCCGCTCAGGTAGCCGAGCTTTCAAATCAAATCCAAGAGTGCTCGAAGGAATTGCCGCTCTGGGTCAGTGTTGACCACGAAGGCGGGGTGCAGCAGGGTCTCCAAAATTGGCCTTCGAAATTTCGAAGCTGATGGCGAAAGAGCTAAGTTCAGTAGGGATGAATTTAAACTTCAGTCCAATTGCTGACGTGGCGACCAACCCAAAGAACCCCGTTATAGGGAACCGCGCCTATGGAAAAACTGCAGAAGAGGTTGCAAAGTTTTGTAGCGCCGTAGTCCGAGGTCACCTAGCAGGAGGTGTCCAACCTTGCGCAAAACACTTCCCCGGTCACGGAGACACCAGCACAGACTCCCATTTTGCTCTTCCCGCTGTCGATACACCGATAGAAACCCTGAAAAAAAGAGAGTTTCTACCTTTCCAAAAATCCTTCAAATCCGGCTGTTCCTTTGTGATGTCGGCCCATGTAATGATGCGCACGATTGATCCTAAAGTACCCGCCACGCTCTCTTCTAAAATCTTAAAGGATATTTTGAGGAAACAGCTGCGGTACTCTGGAATTATCATCAGCGACGATTTAGAAATGAAGGCTATCACGGATCACTATGGTGCCGCCGAAGCACCGAGACTCGCACTGGAAGCAGGCTGCGACCTGCTCATTTATAGAAGCGAGCCCGCTGCCAGAGCAGGCTATGAGAGTCTAGTTCAAGCGATTGAAGCTGGAAAACTCTCTGCCGATACGGTGGTGGAAGCGGCCCAGAGGTCGCGGGAGCTAAAAAAGAAGGTTCTTCTGCCTTATCAATCCGTGAACATTGCTGAAATCGGAGATCGCCTGGCAGTATTAGAAAGAAGAACTTCGCGCTGCATAGCTCAAATCTTGAGCTAATCAAAAGCCCGAATATTCTTGGTACAACCCGAACGATTCCCGCAAACAATCTGAGATTTCACCCAGTGTTGCTCCAGCCTTTACGCTTTGGAGGATCAATGCCTGCAGGTTCTGTCCTGAAGAAACCCCCGCTTTTAAAGCCTTCAGAGAGTCAAGCGTGGCTGCGCTTGAACGTTTCGCTTTATAGGCCCTGAGTTTTTCAACGGCTGAAATTTCGAGCTCCTTGGGGATTTTCAAAAGATCAACTCGATGGTCGACAGACTCATCATCTTTGAAACAGTTCACACATAAAACTCGAATTTCGCCAGAATCCATTTTTCTCTGATCAGAATAGGCGTCATTTGAAATTTCATTTTGAATATAACCGGTCTGAATGCATTGAATGGTGCCGCCGCGACGATCAATCTCAGCTAGATATTCAAAAGTCTTTTTTTCCAACTCCTCGGTCAGAGACTCAATAAACCAGCTTCCACCGAGAGGATCGACAGTTTGAGTTACTCCACTTTCGTAAGCGATGACCTGTTGGGTTCTTAAAGCCAATCGTGCTGAAGACTCGGTAGGCAAAGCTAGTGCTTCATCCAATGAGTTTGTATGTAACGATTGCGTTCCACCCAAAACCGAAGCCAAGGCTTGCAATGCCACCCGAACCACATTGTTTTGGGGCTGCTGTGCAGTCAAAGTAGACCCCGCAGTCTGAGAGTGAAACCTAAGCATGCAGCTGCGGGCATCTTTTGCACCAAAACGATCACGCATAATTTTTGCCCAGACTTTTCTCGCCGCGCGAAACTTTGCAATCTCTTCAAAAAAATCATTATGAACGTTAAAGAAGAATGAAAGCTGGCCAGCAAACTGATCGACGTTCATGCCAGTCTTCAAAGCCGCTTCCGTATAGGCAATTGCATTAGCAAAGGTAAATGCCAATTCTTGAACGGCCGTCGAACCCGCTTCGCGAATATGGTAGCCTGAAATACTAATCGGATTCCATTTCGGGGTATTCTGTGAACACCAAGAAAACATATCCGTGATCAAACGCAAGGTCCCTTCAGGGGGATAAATATAATTGCCGCGAGCCACGTACTCTTTCAAAACATCGTTTTGAACGGTTCCTCGAAGGTCCGCAGTTTTGGCACCATTTTCCTCAGCCACCGCAACATAGAGGGCCAAGAGAATCCCGGCAGTAGCGTTGATGGTCATAGAGGTAGAAACTTGAGTAGGATCGATTCCACGGAAAAGAACCCGCATATCATCCAAGGTTGCAATCGAGACTCCCACTTTACCCACTTCACCTTTTGAGCGGGGATGGTCCGGGTCATAACCGAGTTGAGTAGGAAGATCGAAAGCGACAGATAGCCCCATAGTCCCCTGAGATAACAAGTAATGGTACCGTCGATTCGATTCCTCAGCCGTACCAAAACCTGCATATTGCCGCATGGTCCAAAGCCGGCCCCGGTACATATCCTTTTTCATCGCTTCCATCACCGCGATGGGCTGATCTTTTTCAACTTGCGCTCCGACCTGAGCTAAGACCCGAATCATCTTCCCAGGCATTTGGGCACGAACCCGAGCCGCCTTGGAAGAATTTGCCCGACCCAAAGCCCGAAGCTCCGTTTCGCCGTAAGCACACTCGACACTCTCCCACTCCTGCTCTGAATGCCGTTGGGTTACCCGATAAGTCAGTACGCCCTGTTCGTCTCGAATCGCAGCAAGGTCATAGCTCCAAACACCATCGGGAAGAAAAATCCTAATCCCTTGGAGGTCCTTCTGCCAGCGCACTTCCAAGGGTGCTCCCGCCTCCACCTCCACATGAACAGTGCCTTCTGGACCCCTTGGGACTCCACGCCACTGAAGCTTCCAAGGACCTACTCGCGATTTAATTCGATTCACTTTCTGACTCCCTCGTTGCGTGCCACCCAACTCCAGACTTCCTGGGGCGCAGACTTTCTATCGCTGAGATTGACTGCTTGAGACCCACCGGATTCTGAGTCCGCTAAAATCTGGGCAATGGATACTGCAAGCGCACCCTCCAAGGTAATGACTTTCTGTCCAAGGGGTGCCGTTGCCGTCAATTCCGGGTGAGCAGAAATAAGATCAGTCGCCGTATCGCCTTTCAAGACCGCAGTATTTCGAACCAACTTTTTCAAGAAAGGTAGATTCGTTCTAAGCGAACCGACAAAAGTTCCGTCCAACCTCTTTGGAGGCTCAATTCGAACTTCGTCTAAAGCGACCCTGAGCCTTCCTAACGCCTCGTCACGAGTTTGACCCCAAACAGAAAGCTTGGCAATCATCGGGTCATAGTGGACGCTGACTTCTCCGGCTTCCGAAAATGCAGAATCAGAACGGACAAAGGGACCATTCGGAAGGTGAATCAAGCCCAGCTGACCAGGAGCAGGAAGGAAGGTCCGAGAATCCTCAGCATAGAGACGAACCTCAATCGAGGAACCTCTTGCATCAGGAACACCCGGAAGCTTCAGCTCGCCAGCGGCCAACAAAAGCTGCCACGCCACTAGATCTACGCCCGTAACCCATTCAGTCACTGGATGTTCGACTTGAAGACGAGTATTCATTTCCAGGAAATAAAAATTTCCATTTTCATCTACTATAAACTCAAAGGTACCAGCCCCTGCGTATTTCACCGTCTCGGCGACACGAACTGCGGCTTCCTGCATTTTTTCACGCGTTTTGGGAAACCCCTTCAGAATGGGCGCTGGCGACTCTTCCCAGACTTTCTGATGCCTTCTTTGGATAGAACACTCTCGCTCGCCTAAATGAATTGCTTTTCCTTTTCCGTCACCAAAAACCTGAATCTCGACGTGATGAGGCTTAAGAATCAACTTTTCAACATACAAAGAGCCATCACCAAAAGCACTTAGAGACTCCCTCGTGGCCGAGGCAAATGCCGATGAAAGCTCTGCTTCCGAATCGACCCGCCGCATGCCCTTACCACCCCCGCCGGCTGCGGCCTTTAATAGAACCGGGTAACCGATTTCACGGGCGATTTTTTTTGCTTCTTGGTCGTCTTTTACCGCGCCCGCACTGCCAGGAACTCGCGGCACCTTCAGCCGATCAACAGTCGCCCGCGCCTGAATCTTGTCTCCCATGAGACGCATACTCTCTGCGGTAGGCCCAACGAAAACCAGCCCTTGTTTCTCGCAGGCTTCTACAAAAAGAGGACGTTCACTCAAGAATCCGTACCCTGGATGAACAAAGCCAGCGCCCGAGACTTTGGCCACAGCTAGTAATTTTTCAATGTTTAGATAACTTGCTTGAGGTGCCGGGGCTCCCAAGAGGTAAGCCCGATCGCAATGTCGAATGTGTTCAGAATTCCGATCGGCCTCTGAATAAACAGCGACTGTTGGAAAACCGTGAATCTTGCAAGAACGGGCAATTCGAATTGCAATTTCCCCCCGGTTCGCAATTAAAACAGGTTTTCTATTCTTCATAGAGGTATATTTCCATGCTTACGAGAGGGGCCTTTTTCTCTCTTGTTGGCTAGGACACTGAGACTGCTGATCAACACTCGCCGAGTTTCTTCCGGGACAATCACCTCATCCACATAGCCTAGCTCAGCCGCCTTATAGGGATTGGCAAATTTATTCCGGTACAGTTCAGCCAGGCGGGCTCTCTCAGCTTCCAGCTGTCCTTTTTTCTCGGCCTCGACAATTTCTTTTCTATAAAGAATATTAATGGCACCTTCGGGACCCATGACTGCAATTTCAGCGGTAGGAAATGCAAAGTTAAAATCGGCTCGAATATGTTTCGACGACATCACATCATAGGCACCCCCATAGGCTTTCCTGACGATCAATGCAATTTTCGGAACCGTTGCTTCGGCATAGGCGTAAAGAAGTTTTGCTCCGTGCTTAATAATTCCGCCGTACTCTTGGGCGGTTCCGGGCAAAAACCCAGGAACGTCCACAAAAGTCACCAACGGAATATTGAAAGCATCACAGAACCGAACAAAGCGCGCTCCTTTTAGTGAGGCAGCTATATCTAAACAGCCCGCCAAGTGGGCTGGCTGGTTTCCAATCACTCCAACGGACTGACCACCTAGGCGCGCAAAGCCTACAACCAAATTCGGAGCATAATCTTTATGAACTTCAAAATAATGTCCATGATCGACCACATTTTCGATCAGCTTGCGCATGTCGTAGGGCTTGTTCGAGGAATCGGGCAAAATTTTCGAAATCTCGACACATTGGCGATCGATCGGATCTTCCCCTCCAACAGAAATCGCCGCGGGTGCCAAATTCAAATTATTAGAAGGTAGGTAACCGATTAAATTTCGGACAGCCTGAAGAGTGCTTTGTTCTGTTTCACAAACAAAGTGAGCCACACCACTCTTTTCGGCATGCGTTTCAGCGCCACCAAGAGCCTCTTTAGTAACATCTTCATGTGTGACTGTCTTAATCACATCCGGGCCCGTCACAAACATGTAGGAGGACTGGTTAGCCATGAAAATAAAATCAGTGATGGCGGGACTGTAAACCGCTCCACCAGCACACGGTCCCAAAACGACACTGATCTGCGGAATCACACCGCTGCATTGAACATTGCGCCAAAAAATTTCAGCATAGCCACCTAAGCTCTCAACTCCTTCTTGGATTCGTGCTCCCCCGGAATCGT
>JACPOE010000091.1 GCA_016185105.1 Bdellovibrio sp. | reverse complement strand
TTTTTCAATTGCAGATGTGAAGAGTCCTATGTTTGCCGCTCAAGTTCGAGTCTTTTCGGATTGCGTGGGGAGCCCTGGTATTTCTGATGCCTTGTCTTTCCTAACAGGCACGGTGAACGCTTCTACTGGTGAGTCTTATTTTGAATTTTTGATCAAGCTAGCTCAGCAGTCGGTTTCAAACCCTGTTGATCCTAAGGCCGCCTTTGCTCCAGCCGATATTCGATTTTTTATGAATCGGTGGAATGAAACCTACGACGATGGGACGCTGTTTCGTGCGATGAACGCGGTTCCTTTTTGGATAGGTCAACCGGCTGCTGATTGGAAATCTTCAACCTCAATCCTTAGTCCTCTTTTTGAAACTGTTCGATTTATTTTTGATGACATAGGGGGACGCTCTCAGCGTACTCGGGTCGTCTTAAGCCAAATCATGCGTTTGGCCGGTAAGCTTTTGCGGGATGATCACATGCCGCAGTGGATCGCAGATATTTTAACAGTCAAATCTCAACTCGATACACCATTGCCGCCCGATCCAGCGCCGGTTGATTATGCTGTTTTTCCTCCAGATGACGTGATCGCCGATTGGGTTCGATTTAAGGAATGCCATCGTCTCCCAAATCCTACCCACCAGATGATTCAGGACAGGGTTCAGGAAATCAAGGCTGAGACCAGTCTCGCAGTGACTAACTGGGATTTGAAGGCAAAGAATCAAGGGCTGGTCAGGCGAACCGCTTGGTCGCAACAAGACCTTCTGAGGCAAAGTCCAAATGGTCGAGTAGGGGACTTGTATGTCCAGCTTGAACCGATCTTGCGAAACCTGACGACAGACAGCGAACCAGGGCATAATATTCTCAATGAGCAGTTGAAATTTGTTCGTGAGGAGGGCGCAGATCGACTCTTAAAGTTCCTGTACCCAAGAGCTTTGGATTACCGCCTGATCACCCAGATTTTTCCAGGTGAAAAATATCCCAGGGTGATGTTGGTCAATACATTAGATTTATTTGAGCTTGTTTTGACCTTCACTGACATGGAAGGCATGTTGCCGCGACGAAATCTCGCTCTCGAGTACTTGATGCGCCTAGCCTACGCTTGGGGCGACGAGCCTGAGGCCGTTTGGGCGACCAAGGAAATTCCAGATGCATGGAAGATTCCAATTCCAGGGTCATATCCCCAGAAATTACGACCCATGACAGTGCTGGAAGCTGTTCATGATATTTTGAACAGGTCTAATTTTGCGGAAAACCTGAGTTCACTTTCTAAGCTAGTAGGGATCACAAAATTACCAAGCTGTAACAAGAATGAATATGAACCCGACCCTCAAGGGGGTTGGTTCTTCGGTCTTCCTCAGTGGTTTGATCCGGAAAAGGCAAGGCGACTTTATAACATTTGGCAAGTCGCTATCGTTCTCTTAGAGAATGCTCCTGGAAGTGGAATTGGGTATCAAATCGAGAACCAGCCGGTTGCAAATGGAATACTCAATGACGGTGGTTTAAAGGTTCTCAGAGACCAGTTTCATAGTCTTCTGTTGTCGACGCCAAAAGCTTTTAGGAATTCAGATCCTCACCCCGGAGGTTTTGATAGCTTCCATCAGGGTGGCCAATATGACCGTAACAATCTCAGCATTGTTTTAAGGGCTGTTCAAATGGGAGCCTTTAGACAGATTGGGAAAATGTTGAGAACATTCGCTCCTGAATCGGACGACGCTTACCGGGACTTCAAGACAGATCTTTCTAATATAGGGCGGACTCAGCTGTACTCGCAGAAAGTTCGATACGTCCCAGGAATTAGACCGCAAGCGGCGACTTTGATGCCTAAAGATGAAGCGTTGATGGACTTTGTGCAGGGTGTGGTTCGTCTGAGTTCCACAGATAATGTATCCCCTCTCCTTAAGGCATTGATGTCGACTGGCCCGAATCGTGAGCTCATGTGGACTTTTATGAGCGAGCTCTTTGACGCAATCGACGAGGATAAGCCTCAGCTCGCAGCTGCAAAGGCAAAACAAGTGCTGGCTAATTTAAAGAAAGAAGCTTTTTACGGCCTTGGAGCGATCACCCGACTGCAACCGTGGGATCCTGTCGCGAATGCGCCCGAAAATGCGGGTGAGGTCGATCTGATCCACCTGGTCGCATTTGATGCCCTGCAGGTTTTGAAAAATCATGGGCAGTGGTTGTATGAAAATCCACAGGCATTTAAGTCACTTTTCAATCTGGAAAGTGCGCCTAGAATGATTCAAAACTTTTATGGTGTTGACTGGCAGGACCCTCTGCGGAGCGATATGGTCGACTTAGTAGGGCGACTGTGGACGAACTATCCAGACCGCACCTCTCCGATGCTTAGCGGTATGGAGCTTTTGAAGCCCTTTATCGAAAATGAGAAGGCTCGACAGAACTTTTTCAAAATCGAAAGCCGTATAGACGAGGTGCTTCAGAACCCTGCTTACCAAGCGTTGAACCTAGGGCCAGTCTCCGACGGCGTAATGGATTTCCTGATTCAAAGAGGGAACTTTACAAGCCCTGATAGTATAGCGGCCTCGAATCGGGTGAGAGATTGGGCTGCCTTCCAGCTCGAAACTGGAAATTTGACCCAAATGCTCGATTGGATCAATGATAAGCCAGATGAAACCTATCGACTATTGCTCACTTTGAGCGAGTCGATGGGAGCAGGTGCGGACGGGCGCTTGAAAGAATTTTTTAAGATGATTAAGGCAGGTCTTTCTGGTCCGAAACATTGAGGGTATAGTGATGACCTATGTCCAGTGTAGATGTCCAATCGGTAACGGAAGAGATTAAACAAAAAAGCCAATTTATCGAGGCCATCCTTTCGGAGGCGTCGAAGGTAATTGTCGGGCAAAGAATCCTTTTGGAGCGATTACTTTTGGCTCTGCTGTGCGATGGTCACGTTCTTTTAGAAGGACTTCCAGGGTTGGCAAAGACCCTGACCATCAAGACTCTAGCAGAAATTATCCACTGTGATTTTCAGAGGATTCAGTTCACACCGGATTTGCTCCCTGCGGATTTGGTTGGGACCATGATTTTCAATCAGAAAACGGGAGACTTTACTCCAAAAAAAGGACCAATTTTTACAAATCTGGTTCTTGCTGATGAAATTAACCGTGCTCCGGCCAAGGTCCAAAGTGCGTTGCTAGAAGCCATGGGAGAAAGGCAAGTCACCATTGGTGAAACGACTTACCCAATGCAGGACCTATTTATTGTTTTGGCAACCCAAAATCCGATTGAACAAGAAGGGACCTATCCCCTCCCCGAAGCGCAACTCGATCGATTTTTGTTTAAGGTAAAAGTTGGCTATCCTACACAGGGTGAGGAGAAAAACATTCTTAATAGAATGTCAGGATTTACTCCGCCCAGACCAAGTAAGGCTTGTCACCCAAACACAATTTTGGAAGCTCGCCAGACCTGCGCACAGATTTACATGGACGAAAAACTCAAAGATTATATTTTGAGTCTAGTTTTTGCGACTCGGACTCCTGAGAAACTTGGATTGTCTCAACTCAAGAGTCAGATTCAGGTAGGAGCATCGCCTAGAGCTACACTAGCCTTGGCAAAAGCCAGTCGCGCAAATGCATTTCTTCACCACCGGGGTTTTGTGACTCCAGAAGATGTGAAATCTGTCGCCTATGACGTTCTTCGGCATCGAATCATGGTCAGCTTTGAAGCCGAGGCCGATGGTGTTGACAGCGAGCAGGTCATAAAGAAAATTCTAGAGCACGTAGAAGTCCCGTAATTCATGCTTTCAGAGGATTTACTTCGCAAGGTCCATTTAATCGAAATCAACACCCGCAAAGTGGTTGATGATGTTATGTCGGGGCACTACCGCAGCCATTTTAAAGGACACGGGGTCCAGTTTTCCGAACATCGAATCTATGTTGCGGGCGATGACGTTCGCCATATTGATTGGAAGGTAAGTGCTCGAACCAGAGACCTTCTGGTTAAGAAATTTGAAGAAGAGCGAGAGCTCAGTGTTTTTCTGGTGGTGGATATTTCAGGATCGAAAAAGTTTGGTACCCACGAGAAATTCAAAGGAGAAATTGCAGCAGAAATTGGGGCGATGTTGGCCTATGCAGCTACTCATACCGGTGATCGAGTTGGAGTGATGTTATTTTCGGATCGAGTGGAAAAAATAATTCCTCCAAAAAAAGGCAAACAACATATCTTAAGAATTATCAAAGACCTCCTTACGTTTGAGCCCCAAAAGAGGGGTACTGATCTTGCTGGAGCATTAGAGGCTACCGGAAGGATTATGAAACACAGTGGGGTTGTTTTTATTCTGAGTGATTTTATGGCCGAGGGCTATGATATTGCGTTGAAGCGTCTGGCCCGCAAACACGATGTGGTTGCCATTACCTTGTCTGATGAACGCGAGTCTGTAATTCCATCACTAGGTCCTGTTCTTTTTTTAGATCCGGAGACTGGGACGGAACGTTATGTGGACACGTCATCCTACAGTTTTAGAAAATGGTTTGAAGACTATCGGACGGGATTCGAAACCGATATCCAAACGACCTTAAAGAGCAGCCAGGTTGAAACATTCAATATTCTTACGAAAGAGGACTATGGCGAAGCAGTGGTACAGTTTTTCCGCGCCCGAGCCCGGCGAAAACGTCGCTAAACCCCTGAGCCGGAAAAGTTGGATTTCGAAAATTATTCTTCTTGTTGCTTTGACGGTAATTCAAGAGGGCGGAGTTTTCGCTCAAGGCGAGGATGCGGGATTTTTAAATCTTCCGGCCTACGATCTACAATGGGATAGCGTCAATCCGAAAGAGGAAGTTCAGGTTGGGGATGCCGTTCCTTTAAAAATTGCGGGAAGCGGTGCGAGTTCGGCCTCATCCGAGTTGAGCCTGGCACCTGCACCAGGTAGTCCAGATCTGAGCGAGTCCGGCTGGAGCATTCTACCGTCGTCACCTTCTCAAGGAGGCCCCACTGACTTTACGTTTAAAGCCGTGCCTATGAAAGAAGGGAGCCTCACCCTCCCAGCGCTTGCGATTCAAGACAAAGAAGGCAAAGCAATAGGAAGAACCAGGCCGTTTTCCTTAAAAGTACTCACGTCAATTCAACCAGACGACCCTAAACCAAAGGAACCGGCTCCGGCCGAACCCCCAGTGAGTTTGAGTTTTCCGATTTGGGTGGTCATTTTGATCACCCTCCTTGGCGTAGGTCTTTTTGTTGGCCTCGGATTTCTGCTCTACAGATATTGGAAGAATCGACCTAAGCCTGTAGTTGTCGAGACTCCAGTTCGAGTTCTTCCTGAAGATGAAGAAGCTCTCTCTGAGCTTTTGAAAATTGAAAACGCAGGATGGATTGAAAAAGGGCAGTTCAAGACCTATTACTTCCGAGTTTCTGAGACTATGAAAAATTACATCGGCCGTCGATATCGATGTGATGCTCTCGAGTCAACAACTCGTGAAATGCTTCTTTTATTGGAACATAAAAAGGGTCTGGATGATTTACTCTTGGACGAGCTCGAGAAGAACTTTGAAGCTCTGGATCTGGTGAAGTTCACGGACTTTGTCCCCTCTGATTCCGAGAGTAAGGACCTTTTGGATTGGGCGAGAAAGTTTGTCCTTAAAACAAGAAAACCTAAAGTGGATGTAAGCACAGCTGGCCCGGCACCTTCTTTGCCTGCTGGTCAGCTCGGTACGGGAGGGGCACCTTGAGGTTGGCCGATTGGTATTTTCTCTTTCTCATTGCCCTTTTGCCTTTGGTTCACCGATGGTGGGTGAATCGCAATAAGCCGGCTCGTGTTATTTATTCAATTCCGCTGCCAGAAGAGGTCAGCCAGAAAAATCCGCTCAAAATCCTTTTGTGGATAAAATACGCAGCAATTGTTTTGGTTCTATTTGCCTTAGCAAGACCTCAGGCTGAATTTAAGCAAACCGAAAGAACACTCTCTGGCATTGATATTCTCATGGCACTGGATGTGTCAGCGAGTATGAATATTGAAGATTTGGCTGAGCGGTCCCGAATCGATGTTGCCAAAGATACTTTAGAGAACTTCGTAAAGGGCCGACATAACGATCGGATCGGATTGATTATGTTTAGCGGAGAGCCGCTGACTATGTCTCCTCCTACGTTAGACTACGGCCTTTTGATCAGAGCCATTCATCAGGCAAATATTGGTATTCTTAGAGACGGAACGGCAATTGGGGACGGCTTGTCCCTTGCTGTAAGTCATTTAAAAAACTCCAAGGCAGCCAGCCGGGTGATTATTCTACTGACCGATGGCGATAATAATTTGGGGCAAGTAGATCCTGCGACCGCTGGAGAGCTAGCGGCCGGATTTGGAATTCGCGTCTACACGATTGCTATCGGACGCGAGGGTCGAGTCAAAATGCCTATTCGTCAGCGGGGGATGTTCGGTGATTCTGTCGTGACTTACCAGTGGTTTGATAATGCACTCAATCCAGAGCTCCTTCGCTTAATAGCTAACACGACTCATGGAAAGTTTTACCGTGTCACAGACGAGCAAACCCTCGGATCTGTTTTTAAGGAGATTGACCAGCTGGAAAGGAGTGACGTGAAGAGCAAAGAAAAAGTTCGTTACGACGAGCGCTTTCAAAAAGTTCTTAAACTAGCGCTCATTCTCCTACTTGTGGGTCAGATTTTAGAGCGAGGCTGGTGGAGGATGATCACATGAAGTTTGTTTCTCCCCTCTGGCTGTGGGCGCTCTTTTTACTTCCAGCGTTTTATGCCCTGATTTTATTTGAACAGCACTTGAGAGCAAAGAAATTAGAGACCTTTGCGAGATCCGCTGTTTGGTCTCGTCTCATTCCAGAAAGAGACCCCTCGTTGGGCTTGAGAAAAGGATTGGTTCTTTGTATCGCTTTGGGTCTGATTTTCGTGGCGTTGGCACGACCCCAATTTGGATCTCACGAAGAGACGGTTCAAGTGGCTGGACTAGATCTCATGATCGTCTTGGATGTTTCTAATAGCATGGAAACAGAAGATGTGATTCCGACCCGATTAAAGAAGGCGAAACATTTGATCAAGGCCCTCTTGGATCGCCTGAACGGAGACCGGGTAGGCTTGGTGTCATTTGCTGCTAGTTCTTATGTCTCCTCTCCACTGACGACAGATCTGGAATATGTGTTGGATACTCTAGACATTCAAACACCAAGGTCGATTCAGAATCAGGGTACCGA
Organism: Bdellovibrio sp.; assembly: GCA_016185105.1. GTDB lineage: Bacteria > Bdellovibrionota > UBA1018 > UBA1018 > UBA1018 > JACPOE01. The sequence goes on along the minus strand of JACPOE010000091.1, from coordinate 5,348 downwards.
TATTGGGCAAGCCCTCGACACTGCATTAAAAGCATTGGAACGTGGCGCCCAGGAAAACTCTGGGCCGAATCCAGGAGGCGTTGCTTCCAGAGTTATTGTTTTGGTCTCCGACGGTGAGGACCATGAAGACGAGGCGATGAGAGCCGCGGCGAAAATCAAGGAGTCTGGCACTAAGTTTTATGCTCTCGGAGTGGGAACTGAAAAGGGCGGACCTGTCCCCATTCGGGATGAAAATGGTACTATTCAAGGCTTCAAAAGGGACCGAGTGGGGCAGCCTGTTATGAGTACGTTTCATCCGGACTTTTTGACTCAGCTAGCAGCAGAAGGAGGCGGTAAGTATTGGAACGTCTCAACTTCGGAAGAAGAGCTGAATGAGCTTATTCAAGATTTAGGCGGCTTAGATCGGACTGATTTCGCGGAAAGAAAATTCTTGGTCTACGAAGATCGGTTTCAAATTCCACTCTTCTTAGCTTTTTTGTTGCTGATTTTGGAGCTTTCCCTTCCCGCCAGAAAGAAAACCACTGCTGTGGTTCTTTTGCTTCTGCTCTTTCTTTCTGTCGGCTCAGGCCCAAGCGCGTACGCCGCTACTCATGTGGACTCATACCTAGAAAATCAGAAAGGAATCGAAGCCTTTAAGCAGGGAAAGTTCGAAGAAGCGCAAAGAAATTTTGGTGCGGCACAAGCTAGGGATCCATCACAGCCAGAACCTGAGTTCAATCAGGGTGTGATCTATCTTCAGCAAGGCGAGACAGAGAAGGCCATTCACTCGTTTTCGCAGTCTGCGCGAATTGCCAAAGAATCAAACTACCCAGAGGTCTTAGGGAAATCCCTCTATAATTTAGGAAATGCTTTTGCCAAGAAAGGGGATCTCAAATCAGCCGTTCCCTCCTATCTGGGTGCAATAGAGGTTGCTCAGGCAATGAAAAACAAACCGCTTGAGGCTGAAGCTAGAAAAAACCTTGAACTTCTCTTTCAAGAGATAAAAAAAGAACAACAAAAGCAAGACAGCAAGTCTAAGAACGACTCGAAGGAGCAAAAGAATCAAGCTCAACAGGAGTCGAAGCAGGACAATGACAATAAGTCGAAAAATGATCAAAAGTCCCAGGCTCAAAAGGATCAAGGGAAAGAATCTAAAAAAGAGGAAAAGAACAAAGACAGCGCCAACTCTTCAGAGGACTCGAAAGACCGGAAGAATCAAAAAGACTCGGACCAATCCCAGGAAAAAAAGGAGGGATCGGAACAAAAGGAGTCACAGGCTAAAGGTGAACAGTCGCCCGAGAATCGGAAAACTTATCGGCAGGGGTCTCAACAAAAATTTGAGTCTAAAAAGCTGAGCGAGGAAGACGCTAACCGAGTCATTTCGGAGTTGGCAGATCGAGAAAAAGCATTGCAGGAAAAACTACAAGGTCGTCATGGAAAAACAAAAACAACCGCCAAAGACTGGTAATACCGTGGGCAAAATTCGAACGATTCTCCTGATGGCCCTGGGCATGTTAACGCTCTTGCCAGAACCTTGGCATCAGAGCTGGTATGGTTCCGTTGCGTGCGCAGCCGACGAGGTCAAGTTTGAAGCATTAGTAGATCAAAATAAGATCAGTCGCGACGACAATCTGGTCCTTCAGCTTGTGGTGACCTCTTCTTCGGGGACGTCGATAGGTTCCCCCCAGTTCAATGCGCCCGCTTTCGACGTCGTCGGAAGTACTGAGTCTGTTTCGATTCAGTCCTATTATGATTCCTCTAAGGGGGGCTTTTCGTCGACCCATAGGCAGCAAATCAATAAAATCCTACAACCCAAGGGGCCAGGACAGTTTAAAATTTCAGACATTCGGATTCTGGCTAATGGAAAGGAAATTCGAGCCAAAGACATTTGGATTACTGTGCAAAATGCCTACTCTGGAGGTGGACAGAGTCGCCCAAATCGTGGAGTTAACCGCGGTCCTAGCCCAGGAATTTCAGGACGCTATGGCAATGTCGAGCCAGAGGGAATGGAGGAAGATGCTCGGACAAAAGGGGCCAAGCCGGTCTTCCTAAGGGTAGAAGTCAATAAAACCTCGGCCTACAAGGGCGAGCAAATTATTGTCAGCTATTACCTTTATCACCGGGCGAAAGTGCTCAATGTAGTTCCTGATAAATTTCCTGTGTTGAGTGGATTCCTTAGGGAAGATTTGGATATTCCAGTGGCTGGGCAGAGGCTAAGTGGTGAGATGGCTACCGTGAATGGGATTCCATACGAAAAAACTCTTCTGGCGAAGTATGCTGCCTTTCCGTTGGAAAGCAGGGAGCTGGATATTGATTCAATGGCCTTGAAGGTCAGCTATTATGTGAACTCTAGTCGAAACCTTTTTGGTGACGACGATCCTTTCTTTGGTTTTTTTCAACAAATGGCGCCCCGAACTTTGGCACTTCAGAGTGATATCGTAAAAGTTCAAGTAAAAGACCTTCCAACGGCCGGAAAACCCAAGAATTTTAGTGGCGGAGTCGGACAGTTTGATGTCACTGCGTCTGTAAGTAAGTCCGAAGTTCGGGCCAATGAAGCGATTACACTGACACTTAAGGTGAATGGAAAAGGTAATATTTCGGGGATTCAAGAGCCTGTCCTGCATTGGCCAGAGTCTGTCGAGATGTACGAGTCTAAGGGCAAAGTGAGTCGGGGTCCAAATGGCGCCTCTGAAAAAAGCTTTGAATACCTCTTAATTCCCAGGACGCCCGGAAGACTTGATCTCCCAGCCGTAGAGATGGGGTTTTTTGATTCCGAGAAAAATGAATATTACACACGGAACTCGAATCCGATTTCAATCAATGTTCTGAATCCTGTACCTGGCTCAGAGATCGTTCAGCCCAAGAAGTCGAATCCAACTGTTTTAGCTACTTCAGTCCCAGCAGCGAAAGCGAAAACTCAGGATGTTCGTAACTTAAAAACTGACGAGGGACCCTCGGCGGGAGACTTCCTTCCTCCTATTTGGCGGCTCTTGTACTGGGCCTGCTCATTGGCTTTCCTCTTCTTCTTTGCTTTGGTGGGAAGGGATCTTTTCATTCGGATGAACAATCGGGTTCCTCAGTCTAAGGAGAAAAAGCAGCGCAGTGGCTCAAAAGACTGGGACAGGATCAGGCAGTTGGGAGGGGCTTCTGCCAGCGGCGCTCCCTGGCAGGAGGTTTTGGCTGCTTATGACGCTATTAGCTACAGGCTTTTAGAGGCCCTAGAGCTCAAATATGGAGTCACGGTTCGCTCTGTTTCCTTACAGCAGGTCCATGCCCAGCTAGCGGAGCGTGAGAAATTCCCTCAGGTGATTTGGGAACGGATTGTACGAGTTCTTGAATTCTCTGACCAGGTTCGGTATGCGCGTTCCAGCGCGTCCAATTCTGAAGGTCCGGCTCGGTCGGAATTAGGAAAATGGGTTCAGGAGGCTGAAGCCATTCTTCAATCTCTTGAATAAATCCTAATCACGAATTCGTTTAACTTTCCGGTTTGGCGGGCTATAAGAAAATTTCAGGAACGACATGGCGATCATTCCTCAATTTGAAAACTGGATAGGAGATTTTATGAACGCTGGAATTGGTGTGAAGGCCCGTTTTGATGCAATTCGTGACATCGGGGGGCGCAGTCCTCGAAAGTTCGATCCTCCACGGGATGAATCTGGAAAGCGATTAAGAATTTCAGACTTCTACGGAATTAACACCTTCGATGTTCATAAAATGAAAGAAAAGCTCCCAAAAGAAGTTCATGCCAAACTTCTTTCGACTATTGAAACTGGTAAAAAGCTAGACCGAGAAATTGCAAATACAGTTGCCCACGCCATTAAGGAATGGGCGATGGCACGCGGGGTTACCCATTTCTGCCACTGGTTTCAACCTCAAACCGGTTTGACCGCTGAGAAGCATGATGCCTTTCTCAGTTTCGACGACCATAATCGTGTACTAGAAAAGTTCTCAGGCGCGCAACTGATTCAGAGCGAGCCAGATGCTTCAAGCTTTCCATCCGGTGGGATGAGAACCACATTCGAAGCTCGCGGCTACACTGCATGGGATCCTTCCAGTCCGGTTTTTATTATGGAACATGCGAACGGAAAGACTTTGTGTATTCCTTCTGTTTTCATCAGCTATCACGGAGATGCCCTAGATGAAAAAACAGCTTTGTTGAGGAGTATGGAAGTGCTTTCTACAAAAGCCTCTGAGCTTCTCAACTTGCTTGGCTTTACAGGGGTCAAAAGAGTGATCCCCACTCTCGGAATCGAGCAGGAATACTTTCTGATTGATCGGGCGTTTTCTCTATTGCGGCCTGATCTGACAATGACTGGCCGGACTCTGCTAGGGGGTCAGCCTCCGAAAGGACAACAGCTCGAAGATCATTATTTCGGTAGCATTCCGGCTAGAGTTCAGGCCTTCATGAGCGAAGTGGAATATGAGCTCTACAAATTAGGAGTTCCGATTAAGACCCGTCACAATGAGGTTGCCCCGAATCAGTTTGAGCTAGCCCCTATTTTTGAGGAAGCAAATATTGCAACTGATCACAATCAGCTGACAATGGAAGTTCTGAGAAAAGTTTCGCTTAGACATCATTTCAGTGTTTTGCTCCATGAGAAGCCCTTTGCAGGCATCAACGGAAGTGGAAAACACAATAACTGGTCCATGAGTGTGGCGGCCAGTGGCCCTGATTTGGATGGGGATAATCTTTTGGATCCAGGAAAGACCCCTCATCAAAACCTTAGGTTCTTAGTGGTCCTAGCCGGCGTTTTGAAGGGCGTTCATAAACATGCTGGGCTCCTTCGAGCCAGTATTGCTTCCTCCGGTAACGATCATCGCTTGGGGGCGAATGAGGCCCCTCCGGCTATTATTTCTGTTTTTCTAGGGGATTTGTTAAACGGAATTTTGAATGAGCTGGAAAAGGGTACCGGTACTGAAACCAATGCTGAGGCCACTGTTCTGCGTCTTGGTGTGAGCAAAATTCCCGAAGTAATGAAAGATAACACAGATCGAAATCGGACTTCGCCTTTCGCTTTTACAGGGAACAAGTTTGAATTCCGTGCCGTGGGTGCATCTGCTTCGACGGCGTTTCCAGTGACAGTTTTGAATTCTGCGGTAGCGGATGGTTTTTCAGAGTTAGTGGATGCGTTGAAGCAGAAGTCTAAGACTGCAAAAAATTTGGAAGCAGCGGTCTTGGACCTTGTCAGGGAAGTCATTCGTCAGACCCACAATATTCGATTTGAGGGAAATAACTATTCAGCTGAGTGGGTTGTTGAAGCTGAAAAAAGAGGAATTCCAAATCTAAGAAAAACTCCTGAAGCTCTCGAGCAATTGGTGACACCGCAGTCAAAGAAGTTGCTGACATCCCTTGGAATTCTAAGCGAGGC
>JACPOE010000090.1 GCA_016185105.1 Bdellovibrio sp. | reverse complement strand
CCATTGGGTAGACGAGCTTTATGACACTTCGGGAGAGGAGCACACCAAGATTGCCATTGCGGTTGTCCGGCGTCCACCTGTTGCCGTTCACGCCCTTCGCGTCGAAGTTGCCGAGGTTCACGAGGTTGCCGTCAGTGGAGCGCTCTTCTCAATACGCTTTTCCATCCGAGTCAGCGACGCTTCATGCTAATGGGACATGTCGCGCCTGTATAAATACGCGCGCACTCCAAAAAAATCATTTTACCTGCGCCAGAAAAGCGTAAGCAGTGTTGTAGATGGCGAGCATGATCCGTAAACCATGCTGCATTAGCCATAAAAGAATTATACCACACCCAGGTGCAAAAACTCAAAAATTTTTTCGAAAAAGACCATCAAAGGAACAAATAACAAAAAACAAAGCTACAACCTGCGGGAGAGGAGCACACCAAGACCGCCAAGGCGGTCGTCCGGCGCCCACCCGCCGTACACGCCCCTCGCGTCGAAATAGCCGAGGTACACGAGCTTGCCGCCAGGGGACCGCGAATTAGACCAAGTATAGACATTGGGCAATAAACGCTTGCCGTTCTTATCGTAATAAAGGGCGAGGTCGTAGATAGTTTCTTGAATGGATTGGCGGGTGAGCTGGGTGATTTTAAGCTCGGCGAGTTCTTTGGCGGCTTGTTGCCAATCATACTTTGGATTGTCTGGATTGCGAAGTAATTCTTGTATGTTTTTGTCCGTTTGTTTGGCCTGTTCCCATTCTTGAAAGGCCTCTTCGTATTCTTCGGGAATCTCCATGTCTTTGAATACATTATCCTTCAAGTAAGCAACCATTAACTCGGTTTGTTGGGCGTAGTTTTTTCTTGTGCTTTGCGGGAGCAGTTCTTTGGAGACGAGGCCCCACCCGGTGCGCGGAGATTTTTGGCTGAAATCTGCGCCGGTTCTCTCTTTCCAGTTCTTGTATTCGTTATCCGTGTAAAGCAGTTTCCCCTTGTCTTCTTTGTCCCACCTTTTCTGAATAATATCGATCATCGCCTCCAGCGACATCGGTTTGCCATCTTCTGTTTTCTCGACT
>JACPOE010000087.1 GCA_016185105.1 Bdellovibrio sp. | reverse complement strand
GAATGCCAAGGTCATGAAGGGATTTTCCTAACATCACTTGCACTGCAAGTTTTGCCACAGGTTTACCCACCGATTTGCTCACAAAAGGAATCGTGCGTGAAGCTCTGGGGTTCACTTCTAATAAGTAGATGCGGTCGCCTTGGATGGCGTACTGAACGTTCATGAGGCCAACGACTTTTAAGCGCTTGGCCAATTCACGAGTATAAGTTCGAATCCGATCACAGAGAGCGACAGAGAGCGTAACGACAGGCAAGCTACAAGCACTATCGCCGGAGTGAATACCGGCTTCTTCGATGTGCTCCATGAGGCCTGCGATAAAAGTTTCCTTTCCGTCTGAAATCGCATCGACATCGACTTCCGTGGCGCGATCTAAGAATCGGTCGATCAAAACAGGTTCTTTGTCGCTGACCCGGATCGCTTCATCGATATACTGCTTGAGCATCGATTCAGAGTGAATGATGCGCATCCCTTTTCCACCCAAAACGTAAGAAGGTCTGACGAGAACAGGGTAGCCCAATTTTTCGGCGCGCTCGATCGCTTCTTCTCTTGTGAATGCAATCGTTGCCTCAGGTTGTTCGAGACCGAGTGGAGCAAGCTCTCTGACCATTTCTTCGCACCTCTGGCGGTTCTCAGCCATGTCGATGCTTTCGGTCGAGGTTCCTAAAATTTTAAGCCCCCCTCTTTCTATTGCCTTTGCGATCTTCAAAGGAGTTTGACCGCCAAACTGAACGATGACGCCCAAAGGCTTCTCAAGTCTTGATATGTTGAGCACATGCTCAGGAGTAAGAGGTTCGAAATAAAGTTTGTCTGAGATATCGAAGTCCGTGCTTACGGTCTCAGGGTTTGAATTGACCATGATCGTCTCTAAACCCATGGCCCGAAGCGATTGGGCTGCGTGGACACAGCAGTAGTCAAACTCAATGCCTTGGCCAATGCGATTAGGGCCACCGCCTAGGATCATGACTTTTGATTTTGGAGAGATCTTGGATTCGTCAGTTCCTGCATAGCTCGAATAAAGGTAGGGCGTTTTCGCTTCAAACTCGGCTGCGCAAGTGTCGACTGACAAGAAGGATCCGTGGACACCCAACTTCTCACGATCGAGCCGGATCTTCTCTTCGGTGTGGCCTAAGAGGCGGGCGATCCCGCGATCAGTCCAGCCCTTGATTTTGATATCTCGCAAAGTTTCGGCCGTAGGAGGCCAAGTTTTTTTGAGTTCAGCTT
>JACPOE010000002.1 GCA_016185105.1 Bdellovibrio sp. | reverse complement strand
GAGTTAAAGAAGCAGGAAAAGGCCAAAGCATTTTCTGAAGATGAAGGAAAAAAGGCCCTAGATCTCGTCCAGAAGAAGACGGACGAAAAAATCGCAGAAGTTGACAAGGTTATTGCTGTTAAAGAAAAAGAAATCATGACGATCTGAGATTTCAGTGCCCTTTACCATTCCAAAACACATAGCTATCATTATGGATGGGAACGGACGTTGGGCCCAGCGCAGAGGCTATCCTCGTGTATTTGGTCACGTTCGCGGTTCTTCGCGCGTCAAAGGAATTGTAAAAGAGGCGAGTCAATTGGGAGTCAAAGCTTTGACTCTTTACGCTTTTTCTACTGAGAACTGGAGTCGCCCTGAGGCCGAACGCAAGGTATTATTTAGGCTCCTCAAGAAATATGTGATTCGTGAGGGAGAAGAGCTGTACGCTGAAAACGTTCGGCTACGGGTAATTGGGGAGTTAGAACGATTGGATTCGGATGTACGAGAGGTATTGAATAATTTGATTCAAAAACTCTCGGGTAATACGGGCCTCCAGCTGACCTTAGCTATTTCTTATGGGTCCAGAACGGAATTGACGCGGGCTGCAGCGCTCTTTGCAAAGGACTGCCAGGAGGGAAAAGTTCGACCCGAGGATATGAACGAAGCTTTGATGGAAAAATACCTCTGGACGGCTGAATTAATGGATTTAGCACCAGTAGATCTTTTTATTAGAACGAGTGGCGAATATCGAATGAGCAATTTCCTTCTGTGGCAGGCTGCATATGCTGAGTTCTTGTTTCTAGAAAAACATTGGCCGGATTTTACTGAAGGTGACCTTAGGCTTGCAATCGAAGTTTATAACAAGAGAGATAGGCGATATGGGGGGGTTAAACCATGAATGAATTTACGCCCGAATTAAAAAAGAGGGTGGCAACTGGAGTTCTTGGCGGCCTCTTCTTGCTAGCCGTTTTGATCTATGGAAATTGGATCGCGATATTTTTTCTAATAACTCTAATGTCCATTGCAATGCTTTATGAATATACGGGCATTGTTCTAACGATGCCCGACAAAGTAGAGAAACGTTACATTCTATTGACCTTAGGATGGTTCGTTAGCATTTTGGACATGGTGGTATCGCAGGGCGATATTCCGTTGCTTGCTTTGGTTTTTGTAATTCTGTTTGGATATTTTCTCCTGACCGCTAATCGGTGTTTTAATGGGGAATTGATCATTCATTTTAGAGAGCTAGCCTTGTCGCTTTTTGGGATCGTCTACTTGGTTCTAATTCCCGCTTATTTTTATAAAATTTATCAGTCTGCAAATGGTCGGGAATGGTCGATTTTGTTTTTGTTGATTGTTTTTACCGGTGACACAGCTGCTTATTTTGCCGGTAAGCGCTTTGGGAAGACGAAATTATACGAAGCGATTAGCCCCAAAAAGACTGTCGAAGGAGCGGTAGGCGGGCTTCTTTGTGGCGCGTTTGTTGCTCTCATTTTTAAGGGATTTTTCTTTAAAGCACTGAGTTGGTCTGCTGCCTTTGAGGTCTCTATTTTAGTGGGAGTTATTTCCCAGATTGGTGATCTCTGTGAGAGTCTGTTTAAAAGGGCGTTTGGAACAAAGGATTCGGGAAGTGTTCTCCCAGGGCACGGTGGTGTTCTGGACCGGTTTGACGGCGTAGTTTTTAGTTTGCCGGTGATGTATGCCTGCGTTCGTCTTTTCGGTAACTGAGGGTCTGCCTCAGTAATAGCGTGGAGGTTCAGAAATCATGGTGCTGACGGTGTTAAATTCATTTGGCAGCTTTTTGCACTCTTTGCTGGCTTTCGTAATTATCTTAGTGCCTTTGGTAGTTTTTCACGAGTTCGGGCATTTTATCATGGCTCGGCTCTTCAACGTGAAAGCAGAGGTGTTTTCCGTGGGTTTCGGTCCACGGATTTGGGGAAGGCAGTGGGGTGAAACCGAGTTTCGAATCTCAGCGATACCTTTGGGAGGGTACGTAAAACTGTTGGGTGAGGATCGTGACGCTAACATCAGCGAAGTAGATTTAGGGCGTACCCTGCTGCGACAAAAACCTTGGAAGAGATTTTTTATCTATCTGGGTGGGCCGCTATTCAATTTTATCCTCGCAGTATTTATTTTCATGACCATGATGGCTTTGGGAGAGCCCCAGGTGGCCAGTGTGATCGGTCGTGTGGTGAAAGCTTCGCAAGCCGAGAAGCTTGGATTCCAGAGTGGTGACCTTATTCTTGAACTCGATCACAAGCCTGTAAAAAGGTTTGATGAGGTCTTTTACACCCTGAATGAGAATCCTGGCAAAGTCTTGGACTTTACAATTCTCCACCCAGGAGGCACTAAACCGGTTACAATTTCTGCACAAACTACAAGTCATGTTGGTTACAGTATTTACGGCGAATCTACTGCAGTCGGAGACATCGACGGTCTGGTTCCAGCTGCAAGGTCAAACATTGTTGGCATTTCGGATTCTGCGTCGATTGCGGGCAAGGCTGGAATTTTGACTGGGGACAAGATTCTTTCTATCAATAAGATTGCAGTATCCACGTGGGAAGAGATCGAAGGAATCTATGCCAAGATCACTCCAGGATCGCCTTTTGAACTAGCATTTGAACCTCAGGCGCACGGTCAAAAGAAAAAAGGGGGCGTTCCTCTTTCTTGGGTGAAGCCTGCCGCCAGTCTCAGTCTGGGTGATGATTTTGGGTTACATTCTTCAGAGCTTTTTGTTGAAAAGACGGTCGAAAAGTCTCCCGCACAACAGGGTGGAGTGAAAGCTGGAGATCGGTTGGTCGCAATTGGTGGCCAAGTGGTTCAGAGCTTCTTTGAGTTAAAGGAGGCTGTGCAAAAGTCTGGTGAAAAAGAGGGAAAGGTTGAACTTGTTGGAGAAAGGGAAGGGAAAAAGTACACCCTTCATCTCATCCCGACTGCAACTCAAACTCGGGACCAGGTTTTGAATCCAACTGTTCAATACACCATAGGTGTGATGCCTCAGCTGGTTTTTGCTGAACCAGCCACCTTCATTGAAAGGACGCTAAATCCTTTCACCTTAATCTATAAAGCTACGGAGCGAGTGGTCTCCTTTTCCTGGAAAAACTTTGTTTCACTAAGAAAAATGATCACCGGTGCAGTTTCCATGGGAACGATTGGTGGGCCGATTTCTATTGGCAAAATTGCGGGTGAGTCTTTAAGGCGAGGACTCTTTGCATTTTTAACCAGTATGGCGGTGTTTTCAATTGGACTGGGTGTTCTCAATATTCTCCCAGTCCCCGTTTTAGATGGCGGGCAGCTCCTACTGCTGGGTATCGAGATGATCCGGGGCAAACAGCTCACTCTTAGGCAAATGGAAATAGTGCAGGGCGTGGGTCTGATTCTTATTTTAGCCTTGATGGGCGTGGCATTTCACAATGATTTGGCTAGGCTCTTCTATTCCTAGAGATTTTAGAGTGATCTTTGAGATGGGTAGTATGACATGAAACTTTTGGCTTGGGACACCTCCACAAAATCAGGTTCGATTGCTGCGCTTGAATGGACCGATCGTAAAGATTGTCGATGGAAGGATGTTCGCCTAGTTGCTGAAATGACCCTAAACGTGAATGCTGGGGTTCACTCGGAAGGACTCTTGTGGGGTATTCACGAATGTCTTTCGTCTGCCCAGTGGAAATTAGATGACCTTGACCTTTTTGGCGTCGGGGTAGGTCCAGGAAGTTTTACTGGTCTGAGAATAGGATTGGCAACAGCCCGAACGCTCGGACAGACTTTGGAAAAGCCCATAGTCGGGGTTTCTAGCCTTTGTGCGCTGGTTAGACCTCTTTCGTTTCACTATGCAGCTAAAGAGGATTCTGATCCTTGGATTGTCGGGGCAACAGATGCATGCAAGGGCGAACTCTTTGTAACCTGGGGAAAAGCCTCTGATTTCAGGCGTCAAGCCTATGAAAAGAAGGTTCAAGAAGCCGTGCTGACTCCCGAAAGCTTTATTGAAGCTTTTTTGAAGGACATGAAAGCCTCAAAAGAAAAAGAATGGATTGCCCTTGGAGAGGGGACTGAAAGGTATCCCGAGTCATGGGCGCTTTTGCCTCAAAATAAACGTCTCAAGTCGCTTCCAGATGTGACGCCGAGGATCCAAGGTCGGTATCTGGCGCAGTTAGCTTGGGAAGGGTTTAGGGCGGGGCGGGCTCGGCCTGCTCTGGAAATTTATCCGCGCTACCTGCGCTCGTCTGATGCGGAAATTAAGCTCAAAAAGGGCCTGTTGCCGTTGTTTTAGTCGCGTCTGGGGCTTTTTTGAGTATAATCTGCGCCAAATGAGAAAAATCTACCTCGTTCCAAACCTGATAACGACAGCCAACATGTTTTGTGGCTTCTTTTCTGTGATCTGCACCATCCATCAGGAATTTCTTCCAGCATCTTACTGGATTATTGCTGCCGGAATTTTTGACATGCTAGATGGGCGAATTGCGAGGCTAGCCAAAGCCACCAGTCAGTTCGGGGTAGAGTACGACAGCTTGTCCGATCTGATTTCCTTCGGTTTTGCTCCAAGTATTTTGTTTTACAAATGGGCTTTGGAGCCTTTTGACCGCCGCTGGCCTAATGGTGAGCACTTTTCGCTTCCATTCTTTTAAAGATTTTAACTGGCGATCTCGAGCAAGTTTTGGATATTTAATGCTAGGTGTGATTTGTATGGCCCTGATCGCAATGAAGCCTGAAATTACACTTTTCATCACCTTAAGTAGTTATATCGGGATTGGCATTCTTATGAATTTCTACAGGCTCCTCTTTAGAAGGTCGGTCTCAGAGAACGTTAAGGTCGATTAGATTCTTAATTAAAAACAGGAGACTAAATGTCAGTAAAAGGATTGAAGGTAGCGGTCGTAGGTGCAACTGGCGCAGTGGGTCATGAGCTCTTGTTGAGTCTAAAGAAGAGAAATTTCCCAGTGAATGACCTGGTTCTGTTTGCGTCTTCTCGATCTGAAGGGAAGAAAGTGGAATGGGGCGGAAAGACCTACTCATGCCAGGTTTTAAGAAAGGGCTGCTTTGACGGCGTTGATCTAGCCTTCTTTGATGCTTCGGATGCGATTTCTAAGGAATGGGTACCTCAAGCAGCTGAATCCGGCGCGTGGGTGGTCGATAATTCCGCCGCCTTTCGAATGGAAAAGGATATTCCGCTCGTAGTTCCGGAAGTGAATGGCTCACTGGTCGGCGCTAAGCTCAAAAGCCTGAAACAGGTGCAACCTAGAGATCGAATCTTTACTGGTCCCAACTGCTCAGCTGCGCCATTGTCCGTTGCTTTGAAGCCGATACGAGACCTTTGGGGGATTCGTCGGGTAGTTGTTTCCACCTACCAAAGCACGAGTGGTGCTGGGACTTTGGCTATGGCCGAACTAACGGATCAGACTCAAGCGGTCCTCAATGGAAGTCCCGCCCGGTCGTCTATCTTTCCTCACCGCATTGCATTTAATTGCATTCCGCATATTGGGGGATTTAAAGAGGACGGATATACTGGAGAGGAACATAAGATCGTAGAGGAAACCCAGAAAATGTTAGATCTTCCGGATCTGAAAATTTCGGTGACGGCAGTTCGAGTTCCAACTTTGTCATGCCATGCACTTACGGTTAACGTCGAATGTGAAAAACAGGTCAATCCCGACCACCTTCGAGAAGTTTTTTCAAAGTCTGCAGGCGTCATTTTGCAAGACCGTCCTCAAGATAAAATATACCCCATGGGCATGACCTTCGAAGGAGATCCAGTTGAAGGGGCATCGGGAAACGATGCTGTTTATATTGGCAGGATTCGAAGAGATCCAACCTTGGGCTCGGGCCTGAATTTGTGGATTGTGGCTGATAACCTACGAAAAGGAGCTGCCTTAAATGCCATACAGGTGGCGGAAGTTTTACTTAAAGCGATACACTAAGGGCATTGGAGCGGCACTCGTCGGCTTTTTGCTAGTTTTCGCTCCCGCGTCGCTTGCGACTATCACAGTGGCTCCGGATTCAGGAAAAGGAGGGTCGATTTCTCCGTCTTCAGTCGGAGGGAACTCAACTCTCTATTATTATGTCGGAGATAAGACGGGTACGGGTAACTATATTGATTTTACCCCGCTTGATTTGGATCAGACTCAAGATTCAGATGCGCCCAATCTCACCAATGAAATAGCTTTGCAGATCTCGACGGACAAACTCTTTACGGCTAACGCCCCTCAAAGGGGCGCAATTTACATTACTGCAATGCCTGACTCCACCAAGCCGATTCCGATTGCAGGTGTAAATGGGGTACGCTGTGACAACGGGACAGACGGCAGCGGTGGGTGTCTGGCAAAAAATCAGTATAACAATACCTTGAACCGATATTATGCGGTCGCGTATCCCAGTACGCGCTCGGTGGTTACTGTTCACTTTAATTTAAATACTATTTGTGCGGACGCTCTTTCAGCTGGGACCCAGCTCCCAAATGGTTGTACCTCAAATACGTTCACCCAGCCCAGCGGTAGCACGCCGTCGTCAATGCAATTTAAAGTGAATATTGCGATTGCCCCTAATCAAACGCCGACGGCGGTTCCTACAGGCACACCTGTTGATACTCTATCCAACCCGGTTGCCCTGACTTTTCAGACGGACTCCGCTACATTTAGCTGTCCTTCTGCAACTGCTTTGGAGGGCGTCTATCAGCCGGCGACAGGATCTATTATTTTCAATCCTCGTGATTCGCAGAGTAATCCGATTTTTACTTTAAGTCGAAGTGGGAATCAGGCTGATATATCTACTATTGTCGTTTTGGGGAATGAAGGTCGGGCTGCAAATACGGGATCTGACTTTTTAACGGCGAATGATTTTACTGTGAAAGCAGTTACGAACACTCGTACTACCATCAAAAATCTAAAAGACTCTACGAACGGAGATCCTCACGCTTACCAACTAGCGTTTTTTATCCAGGATCAATCCGGTGTCTACATTGTACCCAGTCCGGCGTGTACCCTGAGTCCGGTCTACGCATCCTTCGTTACAGGACTAATCGACAAGAATAAGTGTTTTATTGCTACTGCGGCGTTTGGTTCTAGTGACTCCAAACCCGTTCAACTGTTTCGTGTTTTCCGAGATGAAGTTCTTTTAAAATTTAGGGCCGGAGAATTTTTTGTCGCCTGGTACTATTCTTGGTCTGAAGGGGCTGCGGATTGGATTTTGGAGAGACCCTACCTCCGAGTTCCCTTGCTCTTTGGGATGATTCCTTTGCAGGCGATGGCTTGGCTTTTATTGCACCCGCTTTTCACGCTAACCTGGTTTTTTGTCGGAGTGCTGGTCGTAGGGCTAGTTCAAGTTGCTAAAGCTCGATCGGTTTCTCTGCGAGGTGCTGATTGAAAACCTTTCTCTTCTGCTTGGTTTTGGGACTATTCAACTTGAATGCGGCAGCTAGTTCTACTAGCCCATCTTACATCGACGAGATTAAACGCCAGATGCGGGAGCAGGGTGAGGACCTTGATAAAAAATCGGGCGAGGGTCCGAGCTATATTGAAAGCATTAAAAGAAGCGACACTACCGAAGTGGAAGATAGCCGAGGGTATACTGAGAGGATTCGAAAGGCCATTCAGGATGACCGAGTCGAGGGGGATGATCGAAGTTACACAGAAGTTGAAAAAATAAAGTTAGAGCCCAAGCCTGAGGGAGGTGCCATTCAAGCGGTTTTGGATGGTAAGTCAGAACTTTCAGCGAAAAAAAAAGGGGACATTCATTTTCATGCTGGCCTTCGCTACGGGGTAGCAATGGCACGGGAGATCACTGCGGCGCGTGGGTATCAGGGTGCTGATTTTGGTGCGGTCTATGGTTCTCAGTATGCTCCAGATTTTGCTTTTTTCTACGAATACCAACCCTTTCATAGTGAATGGTTTGGGAGTTTTGGAATCCTTGGAATGCTTGGGCTTGGCTATTATCGCGGGCTCGGTCAGTTTTCCTATTCCATCCCTAAGCCAGGGGGCGGGACGTTTTCCCAGTCTTCCTCGACTGCATTCACTCTCTATGTTCTTCCCGTAACGGTGGGTGTCTCTTATCGTTTCAATTTATTTCGCCTTTTACGGCAATTTATCATCGTGGGTCCTACTGCGATTGCTTATTATGAGGCACGCATAGATGACGCTTCTAATAAGCGAGCATACTCGTTTTCGATGATGGGAACTGTCGGAGTTTCTGTTCTGCTGGATTGGATGGAAAAGACTGGTACCTTTGATTTGTATTCCCTTCACGGTGTTCACCATCTCTATTTAAACGTTGATTATTCAAGATGGCTTCCGTTTCCAGGGGATTTTTCATTTGCTGGTTCGGCACTAACAGTTGGTCTTTCATTAGAGTTTTGATTTCCATGGAAAAAATTAAACGAAAGTATGCGGCCTGGGTTTCTTACGCGGGAACTTCTTTTTGTGGGTGGCAGACCCAAAAACAAAAAGACTTGCTTCCCAGTATTCAGACGACTTTAGAAATGGCTCTGCTGAAAATGACCGGGCAACAGATTCGGGTAATCGGCAGTGGACGAACTGATTCCGGAGTTCATGCTGCTGGACAGGTTGCGCATTTCATTATTGATGACCGGGACTGGGATGAACGGGTCCTCCAACGCGGTTTAAATGGGATACTTCCTAGAACCATTCGAATTGTCCAGGTGAAGTCGGTTCCCTTGGACTTTCATGCACAAAAGAGTGCGATCAAAAAGCAGTATTCGTACTATTTTCAACAAGGGCCATGTGCACTTCCTCATTTAGAACCCTATACATGGTGGATCTCAAAAAAACTTGATTTGGACGCTATGAGGGAAGGGTTGCGCTATCTGGAGGGCGAACATGATTTCAAGGCCTTTCAGGCTGCGGGGGCAAAGCCAGGTCCGACGGTCCGCTCCATTTTGGAAACCGAGGTCGCTTTTTTGAGCCCAGGCTTCCCTCCCTCCTTGGCAACCCCTTTTGGCCTGGTTAGAGTGAGAGTGATAGGATCCGGATTTCTAAAACAAATGGTGCGTGGAATTGCAGGGACGCTTTTGCAGGTAGGCGAGGGGCGGCGCCCTGCTAAGGATTTTAAACTCATTTTGGATAGCCTGGATCGAAAGAGTGTTGGTCCTACGGCACCGGCGCGAGCTCTGTGGTTGGAGAAAGTCTGGTATCCGGAAAACGTGGGTTTATGGGATAACCCGGGGGAAGGTAAGCTCGATGGAAAATGAAATATGGGTTGTTGATTTGGACCACACCCTGGTTCGTACCGACACGGGCGTAGAAGGGGTTATCAAGTTTCTACGTGTCAAACCGGTTCGCGCTCTATTGGCTATCCTTCTTTTTTTTAAGAAGGGATTGGGTCCCTTCAAGGAGCAGGTTTGTAAACAGGCTAAGATTAATGTTGCCCTTTTGCCTTATCGCTGGAAGTTGATAGACCTCTTAAAAGAGTCAAAGGCGAAAGGACATCGCCTCGTTTTGTGCACGGCTTCTCATCAAATTACGGCGGATGCGGTTGCACAGCATCTTCAAATTTTTGATGATGTGATTGCGACTCGAACCCAAAACGTTAAGGGTGCCGCAAAGGCCCACGCCATTCGAGCATTTATCGGAGAACGACCATTTCTTTACTGGGGCGATTCTGAGGCGGATTTTCAAGTTTGGAAGGATTGCGCTCGCGTAGGGGTTGTGAATCCTAACAAGGAGAAGGTGGAGCGCCTCCTTGAAAATAGGATTGCTGACCAGGTACTGATTTTTCGAGATCCTCCCGTGCCGCGGAACGTGTTTATCAGAGCTATCCGACTTCACCAATGGTCCAAGAATCTTTTAGTTTTCTTACCGATCCTAGGAGCTCATTTGCTCTTAGATGGTGAGGCTCTTCTGATGGGCCTTCTGGGGGCTATTGCGTTTTCTTTTGTCGCTAGCGGGATTTATATTTTAAATGACCTTTCTGATATTGAATCTGACCGCTCTCACGAGACTAAGAAGAATCGTCCGTTTGCAAACGGCGATATTGCAATTGAACAGGGTCTCATTCTGGCGGCTCTTTTTTTGGTCGGTGGTTTTATTCTTTGTGCCGTTTTACCCGAATCTTTTTTGTTAGTCCTAGCCGGATATTTTGCTCTCACATGTCTCTACAGTTTTTGGTTAAAGAAATACGCACTATTGGATGTTGTGCTCCTTGCCTTGCTTTATTCTTGCCGGGTTTTTGGGGGCGGAGCCGCGGCCTCTGTTGCGATTTCCGAGTGGCTCTTTGTGTTTTCATTTTTCTTTTTTTTCAGCTTGGCTTTCGTGAAGCGGTACACCGAGCTAAGAAACTATGCCAACCTCCCTGGCAGGGGTTATCGCCCTGAAGACAAGCAGACCGTTTTTACGTTGGGAATCGGCTCTGGGCTAATCTCGGTTCTGGTGTTTTCTCTCTTTATTTTTGCCCCTAGTGTCGCGGCCCAATATCCTCGTAGCGGCTATCTTGGAATTGGGGTCCCTCTTTTATTTTTTTGGATCAGTCGAATTTGGTTCCTGGCTGCAAGAGGGGAAATGTTGGAAGATCCGGTCGTTTTCGCATTGAAAGACAGGGTGTCCTACGGAATTGGCTTGGCGTTTTTGATCATTCTCCTTTTTGCGGGTGGTCCTTTTTTGAGGGGGGATTAGCGTTTTGAGTTCAGGGTCACTCCTCAAAAGATTAGATCGCCTGGGTTGGTGGCCGGCAGCGTGGGTAGGCCGTCTCCTTGCGGTTCTATTGTGGCCCGCTCCGTTGACGGGAAGCACGACATTGGTGATTCGCCCTGGTGGAATGGGCGATCTTGTTTTGTTGACCCTTGCGTTTCGCGAGCTTGGAATTTCGATGGACCAGGTGACCTGGCTTATCGAAAAACGGTCGGAGGTTTGGGCGCGTTATTTGGGTTTGAACTACCACTGCTACGACAGCTCACCTATTCAGGTGTTATTTAAGATTTTAGGTCGCTTTGACCTAGTTTTGAATACCGAGCAGTTTTTTGGCTTATCCCAAGCTTTTGCTTTGGCTGCACGAAAGAAAGGTGGCCGAGTGGTTTGTTTTTCTACGAACCGAGGCGCTAGGTTTGCAGATGAAAAAGTGCGATATGACGCGTTCGAGGAAAGGGAATCAGATGCGTTTGGTCACTTGGTGGCAGCTGGTTTTTCTAAGCCTTGGATTTCCAAGAAGTGGACCGAGCGGACCCAGGGGGCGACAGGGGTTCCAGTCGTTGCCGTCGCTGGACTTCAGGCAGAATCAAGACAGTTTGATTTGAAGTTTTGGAAAACCTTAGTTTTAAAAACCTGTTCCCAGGGAAAGTTTATTTTATCGGGCTCGCCCCAAGACACTCTGTTTGTTCGTGATTTAGCAAAAGAGTTCGAAGATCGTTGTGAGATTTTTTCAGGGTCTTTTTCGGACCTCTGTGCACAGATTGCGATCAGTCCAAAACTCATTACAGTCGATGGTGGGATGGTTCATATTGCTAGCTACTTCGGTGTTCCTTCGAATGTGATTTTTACAGCAGGCAGAGCCTCAAAGTGGGCACCACTGGGCAAGGGAAGTGCTGTCATGGTTCGGACTGATCTGAAGTGTCAACCTTGTACTTTGTTTGGTCAGGTGCCTCCCTGTGATTTTCATTTTGAGTGTAAGAAGTTAGATCTGAATTCAGAGGTATTTATTTCTAATGGCTGAATCAATAAGGGAGCAAAAAATCGGATCGACACTTTCGAATGCATTTTTATCCCAATGGTTGGTCTGGTGGTTGTGGGTGAATTCGGTCGGACGTCTCCCTGGAGGGTTAGGCTGGGTGCCAACACTCCTTTTTGATATTTTAAGCGTCGGTTTTTGGGTTTTTCATTTTTCTGTTCAGAAACGGGTCAAAGCCAAAAACGTTGCTAAAACAGCAGTTGATTGGGTGAAAAAGCGGGATTGGATAGTGTTAGGCCCTGTGGGAATTGCCCTTCTCACTGCTGTCTTTTACGCAGGGATATTGGAACCGATTGATTGGGATGGCTTGGATTATCACCTCCCAGCTATTTTGCAAGCGGTGCAGTTTAAACAGTGGGGGCGGCTAGAGGATCCTTATTATGCCGTTCAAGGGTTTCCCAAGCTTGTGGAGTCGCTCTACCTTTTTTGGATTCTCCACTTTAAGAGCCATGAGTATCTGCTCCTAGGACTGATTCCTCTTTTTCTTGGAGCAGCTGGATTTTGGGAATTGTCTAGGCACTTTCGGGTCTCTACGCGGTGGGTGATGATCCTTTGGTTTACGACACCGATCGTGATTAAGCAGGCGTCTTCCCTCTACATCGATCACTTTGTGGCTGCGTTTGGTATTCTCGCCTGTGCTGCCTTGGTTCGGAGAGAGCAACGAAGTTTCGCGTTGGCCTTGGCTTTCTTTGTTGGCTCTAAGCTTTCGGCAGGGGTACCGGCTGTGGTTCTTGTTGCTAGCTGGGTCATTCGATATCGAGAGATTCCCTTTTGGGTTGGGTTTTATGGGTCTGCAACTCTAGGTGTTACCCTTCTTTCTAATTTTTTCGTTTTTGGAAATCCGCTCTATCCATTTACCTTTGCTCCGTTTGGGTTGAGGATTTTTCCGGGCCTGTTCAAGCCCTCAGAGTTTGTCGCCGGAGTACCGTGGGCGAGTGATCCGATCTACCTAAGGTGGATTCGTGCCTTTTTCGAACTCGAGTTTCCGGCCCGGTGGGACATGCTTCGAGGGGCGATTGGGGTTCTTCAGGGGGCTGTCGTATGGGTGGGGCTAGGCACCGTTCTCGCGGGTGGTCTAAGGGGGAAGTTAAGCCTCCGAAAGGCCGTAGGTATTCTTTTTATTCCCGAACTGTTTTTAGCTTTTTTGCTGAGTAGTGGGCATTGGGTTCTAAGATATAACCTTTGGGTCTTAGCGGTGTTTTACCTTTGGGCGGCAGCTTTGCTAGGGGCTCTCCCTATTAAGGCACAGAGGTGGCTTGGGATCCTCTTTGTCATTCAGGCTGTTACCTTGACCGGCGATCTGTCCTGGATGCTCGGAAACCGGGAAAAGGTTTTGGCCGCCTATCGAACTGAAAACTATGCCGAAATCATAGATATTATTGGAAAAAGGTGGACTGAGCTTTGGCATTGGGGCGAGCCTCAGGATGCCTCTAATCCGGTCGATTTAGAGCGGATTCGGGTTCGTAAAACTCACGGGAAGGTCTACACACTTTGCCCAAACCCTAGACCTCAGCAGTTGGCGGCCTATTATGGCCGGGATTTTACCAATCTTGTTTACTTTGACCCGGCTGCCTGTTTGGAACCTAGATCCTTAGGAGAATAAGACTCTCTGCGTGTTCGTTAGGGTAGCCTTGACACGGACTGTGCGTTTCGCGTAAAACCTGCCTCCATATGAAATACAGTGTAGAAGTCGAAAAGCTTTCGTCAATCTTACGTAAATTTACGATCAAAGTTCCTGCGGAAACCGTAAAAAGTCGTTTCGACAATGGTTTGGCAGAAGTTCAAAAATCTGCTCAGATCAAGGGATTCCGACCTGGACAGGTTCCGATTTCCATAGTGAAGCAGCACTACGGAGATGACGTTCGTCACCGTGTATTTCATGCGATCATCGATGAGGCGTTTGAGCGCGCTGTTGAAGAACAAAAGATGCGTGCAATTGGACGTCCTCAAATCGATACCCCAGAACACAAGACAGGCGATGGCGCCCATGATCATACCTTGCATGAAGAAAAAGACCTGACTTTTACTGCCACTTTTGAAGTTATTCCAGAACTAACAGTGAAGGGTTATACAGGCGTTTCTGTCACTCAGGACAAAGTGGATATCACTGCAGATCAAGTCGACAAAATGATTGAAGGTTTGCACCAGTCTCAGGCCGAGCTTGTCCCTGTTGCGGGCGGGCTTGCATTGGCTGATGGAAGTGTGTCCTCTCGGCCTGCAGATAAAGGCGATTTCTTAGATGTAAAAATGAGCGGCGGAATTTTTGAAGGCGAGTCTTTCGTGCCCCGTGAGGACATGAAAGGTGAACGTCTGATTGAGCTGGGAAGTTCCAATTGGATTCCTGGATTTGAAGAGAATTTGACGGGCATGCGACGGGGTGAAACCAAAACCTTCCGTGTGAAGTTCCCAGAAGATTTTGCAGAGAAGTCCTTGGCGACGAAAGAAGCGGAATTTACCGTTACCGTCAACGAACTTAAAGAGAAGAAGCTCCCACCTTTGGATGAGTCGTTTGTCAAACAACTCGGCTATGAGAGCATGATTGATCTTCGTACCAAAGCTAAGGACTACCTGGAGCGTGAAAAAGCTGCCGAGTCTGAGCGCAAATTGAAGAGCGATCTTTTAAACGCGATCATCGAAAAAAATCCTTTTGATGTTCCTACAACCTTGATCGACGCTCAGACCCGATCCTTGGCTCAGGAATGGGCCCAGGAGTTGAAGCGAGAAGGCTACAATGATGCCAACATTCAAACGGTTTTGATGGGCGAGATTGAGAATCTCAAAAAGCGCGCAGAAGGCCAAGTCCGAGCTAGCCTGATTCTTGAGTCCATTGCAGAAGTCGAAAAAATTGCTGTTTCGAAGGACGAATTGACCGAAGAAATGAGCAAGCAAGCTACAGCTTATAAAGTAGACCAGGCAAAAATGGATGAGTTTTACGAAAAAAATCCAGGTCGGGTCCAAGACCTCGAGTTTCGTTTGCGCCAGGAAAAAACTGTCAGTTTCCTTTTAGGGAAATCTAAAATTAAGACTGCCTAGTTTCTAGGCGAGTTGTCAGAACAGAAGCTCTTGAAGTGCACGTCCTAATGATTTGGGATGTGCGCTCCAAGAGCTTTTTTAGCTTTTATTAATGACTTCGATTCTTTGTGCTGCAAAAGGATAGTTGGCGTCGTTCAGCGCCTTAAGGCAGGCCGTTAAGATCTTGTCGAAGATTGTGAACTGTTCTCCATAATTATCAATAGAATAGAGAAGTTTGTAGGCCACGCCGGACTCGTTGGTGTCTGCAATGAGCACATTGGGCGCTGGATTTTTCCGAATTTCAGGAACTGTATTAAGCGCGTTTCTGAGGAGATCCTTAGTTTTCAATAAATCCACTTTATATGGAAGGCGGATAATCTGAATTCGGGCTATGGGTCGGTATTTTGTAGCGAAGTTGGAAATCTGAGCTTGCCCCATGACTCGATTTGGGATGGTGATGACTTCGTCCCCTACTGCAATCAGGATGGTAGCCCGCCAGGTAATTTCGTAGACTTGCCCTGCCCACTTTTGTCCACTTGCGTGCACTTCAATCCAGTCCCCAATTTCGTAGGGTTTGTCGAGCTGTAACGCTACTCCAGAGAAGAGATTTCCAAGCGTGTCCTGAAGTGCAAGACCGAGAACCAATGAAAATATTGCTGAGGTCGCTAAAATAGGGGCTAAGCGGATATTGAAAAACTCTGTTCCTACCCAACTTGCCAACATCAGGGAGAGCACAAGGGTAAAAATGTTTACCAAAAGCCTGGGGAAGGGGACTTTCATGTGGCTGATGAAAAAGTACTCGTAAAATAGAATTCGACAAGTTTTTACAAAAACAACTGTTCCGGAAAGCAAAGTGGCTAATCCACTGTAGATCATCGCTCTTTCAAGCCAGCCTTCCTCGAACGGTAGCTCGTGAAATATTTCATAGAGTGAGAAAGCGCTGATGCCAAAAAGGAGGTGATAAAAAAGATTGTTAAAAAGGCGTTTTAAAGTTCGATGTCTCTCTTCAGAAATCTGACCTAAGAAAAGTTTGTAGCCCACCCAAGCCCCCAAACCGAGGCCGAGGATAATGAGTGCCGGTTCCACTTGTACAAAGAGATCGACTTTTTCCAGGGGGATCCAAGGCTTATAGACCTTTGTCATTGGTTTAACTTCGATCTGATTCGATATGATTTCAATGATTTTCCACTTACTCGATTTGAAATCTTGGAATCGAGTATTGAACCAGGCGGCCCTGAAACTGGCGTTTAAACTCGGCAACGCCGGTGTAAGGGTGTCTTGGCTCTGACGTGCCGGTTTCGAATTGGGGGTCGAGATAGCCATTCAGATCGTATTCGGTGACCTTATGGCGGGCACAGAGTCTCAACGCTTCCCAGTGTGCCGCGGCGGAAACACTCAAGGATGATGGAATCCCGGGGTCTCGATTTTCCAGTCCAAAGAGGTAAGCGGCGTGGTGGCCTTCCACGCTCAGAAGGATTTGAGCTTCGGCTACCGCAGGAGTCGGGTCTGCTGCGAGTGGGGGGGGCTGTGGTGCTGCAACCCGAAGGGTTGACGTGATGAGCCAAAATACGGGATCGCTTCCATGGCTTTTTGAAGGTGCAGGTTTTACTAACGCCTCAAAAAATGAAAGGGGGGGTGAGCTAAACCCTTTTGCAGATGCGAAACTTTGCATCGCTGAAGCGAACGACTTCAATTTATTTTCAGTGCAACGTTCGATATTTATTTCAGGCTTATGGAAAAGGGTCTTTTTCAGGGTTCTTCTCAATCTTTGGCTAAAGCCAGCGCTTTGTTCAGTGGGATTTTCGTGAACGGGAACGACGACGGTGCAGGCGTGGGAAATCGCGTTGGGTGGAATTGGGAGCGAGGCTAGTCTCTCTTGCGTTTGGGCGGTTGACCAACGGGGGCAAATAGTCAGGCTTCTGAATTGCGTCGAGAGCTTCGCAACAGCGTTGGCAAAGGTAGCAAACTGTCGCGAAATTTTCTGGGGATCATCCCAGTTTAGCTCTGGACCATTGATTGATTCAAATACTCCCGGTGAGGTTGAAAAAACCATTCCCCCCACCTTCTCATCTGGACTAAAGACTAAATATGCCTTTCCAGAAACTGCCTCGATTGCTGAGGCCCAGCAAAGTTTTTGGCTTAGGGTAAGCTTGGACTCAAACTCTCTCCACACTCTTTCTTCTTCGGTGGTGATCTGCCGGATAGGCTTGGCGATCCACATACGCTAAGACAAGAATGCAGAATCCCATCCTTTTTCACAAGTAAGAATCTTGGGATCAAATTGAACCCTATGGGATGTGTCCCGCCTTACACTTGGTTTGAGCTGAATTACCGTCATAAAGAGTCAAAATTTTTACATAAATTAAAGAAAGTCTTAGTTTTTGCCGATCTATAGAATGCTGAGGAGAAATTCATGGCAAAGCGTTCGAAAAAAAGGGCGGTTAGAAAAAGTTCAAAAAAACCGAAGTCCAGCCGAAAGACCGTCGGAAAATCGACTCGGCCTAAATCGAGAGCCAAGCTCACTAAAACTCGACGTCTGAAAAAGACTTCTGCAGTGCATAGTCGTTCGCATACTAAGTCTCCCAAGAATCACTCGCGAACTGAGCATGCATCTCTTTTTACTTTTGCTCCTCCTAGGAGTTCATCCACTCGGATCTTCGCAAAGAGCAAGCCCTGGTTGAGATTGGAATCCACTCGCCGGGCTGCATATTATGGAATGGGGACAGTTGCGCTGGTCGGCGGGTTAACCTTCTTAGTAACGCAAAGTATTAAAGAGCCCCCTATTCCAGCAGAAGAGTTCTTTCGTTCGGACAACGGGAAAGCCAAGTCCGGAACCTCCTACGAGCTAGTTCCAGAAAAACCCGAGTCACTTGTTGTGACAAGTTCTCTTGAAAGTCTTGGAACTGAGTTTAGATCTGCTGCGCAAATGCACTTGGATCAAAGAATTGCCTTCTGGAGTGAATACATCGAGAAAAGTCAGCGCAACAGGGATCGGTTGCTTAGCTTGAACTCTGGTCATGAAATTGAAGATTCAGAACCGATTGTTCCCAGAGTGTACGATTGTACGACCTTTGTTGAGACTGTGGTCGCACTGGCAAAGAGTGATCAGCCTGAGGACTTTTTTCGAAACTTGATGGCCATTCGATACAAGAATTCACGTTCCAATTACCTTTCAAGAAATCACTTTCCTGAGGCCGATTGGATTCCAAATAATGAAAAGGCCGACTTATTGACCGACATTACTTCGCGTATCGCCGAGGGAGCGGGTCTTACCGCTAAAGTTGAGATTAAGACCATTGATCGTGCATCCTGGCTAAAATCTCAAATTTCAAAACACAGTAGTTTGAGAAGTCTTGCCTCTGTTAACGAGACCACCTGGCCGAGTTTAGTGGACGCACACCTTTCTTACATTGCCGTAAAGGATGTTGACGCGGTAATTCAAGAAATTCCTTCGGGTGCAGTGGTCAATCTCGTTCATAAAAACGACGGTGTCCACCCCGTACTAATTACACATCAGGGATTGATTTTAAAGAAGCGGGGCCAGGTCCTGATTCGTCATGCTAGCCGAGATGGAAAAATTCGAACTTCCGATTTTTCCTCCTACCTAAAACGGATGGCTAAGTCTGCCACTGAGAAGAACCCGAACTGGCCCCTTCTTGGGGTAAATTTCAACCTGATTAAGAGTGCTTCGGATCAGGGTTTCAAAGAGTCCAAAGCTTCTAATTCAGAAACTAAGCGCCGCAAAGCCTCAATGTAGTTTTTGAGGATGGCCGGGTCCTGTTTCTTTTTCCATTTAAAGCTGTCTACTGACACTCCGCGCGAATCCACCCGATACTGAAAAGGTTTGGGGGGGGCTTTAGTTACCGGTTGGCTAGGGCCGGCCTTAGGTAGGTCAGTCACCGGACCTGGTTCTGACGCCCCGCCAAGAGAAATAACCTCTTCCCGCCCGGCTACGTCTGCGATGATAGCCGCGTGCTTTTCCGTATCAATGGTGAGCAGTTGCCGAAGGAGGGCCCGATTTCTTATACCTCTTTGAAGCAGGTCTTCCTTCGTTTGCTTGGGGAGTCGAGTGAAGCCAATGCACTCGGTAATTCGTGACTTCGGTTTACCGAAGGCTTTAGCAATTGCGTCATGACTAGGATAGGCCTTTGCATCGAGAAGCGAAACGTAACCTTCTCCCTCTTCAATAGGATGCAAGTCGACGCGGTCCAGGTTTTCGCGCAAAGCGATTTCGTGGGTGGATTTGTCATTCGTTGACAGCACACGGGCCGGGATTCGATCCATCCCTGCCATCTTTGATGCACGTAGACGA
Organism: Bdellovibrio sp.; assembly: GCA_016185105.1. Classification (GTDB taxonomy): domain Bacteria; phylum Bdellovibrionota; class UBA1018; order UBA1018; family UBA1018; genus JACPOE01. Next base: position 24,882 of record JACPOE010000002.1, on the reverse strand, counting down.
CGTTCACCGGCGATGACCTTGTATCGGTCCCCATCCTGTACCACCAGAATCGGTTGCAACACGCCGTGTTCTTTTACGGACTGCGAGAGAGCGACGATTTCAGCATCATCGAAGTGCACACGGACTTGAAGCTCAGAGACATCGACCTTGTCGATGGGGACAAAATTCACCAGAAATGTCGTAAGGTTTTTCAAGTGCGAGTGAGTCGTACCAGCGGTAGTTCTTGCCGTCGAATAGAGCTGTTTAAGATAACCGCTTCCCTGTCTCGTCTTGATTTTAGAGGCGTTTGGATCCTCTTTGGGTACTGAAGGTGCGGGTATCGGGGTTGAATTAGTTGGAGTTGTGCTTTGATTGAGGTCAGTTTTTGATTCATCCATGATTGATCCCCTTTTCTGGTGCAAATAGTAGTTCTTCAGTCATTGCGCTGATGTCTTGGGCTGCTACTCCTTTAGTATTTACCCCCCAAACGGTGGTTCGGCGCTTAGTGGCCTCGTTTAAGTCGGCACTTCGATTGATCACAGACTGGGTACAGTTCTCTGGAAACTGGGACCGAAGCTCTCCCAAGACTTCTTGGCTAATGACCTCACGATTATCATACATATTGGGGACAATTCTCACGTCCAGATCGTGCTTAAATTCTCTTTCCATCTCCTCAATGGTTGCCATAACCAAGCTCATTCCGTGGAAAGAGAGGGGATTGGTAGCACAGACTACATTTACGAGCTGAGCCGCTACCAACATAGAGCCGTTTAAAATGGAAGCCGCGGGGTTAGTGTCAGCGACAATCAAGTCATAACGATCTGCGATCTTTTGAATTGCTTCTGAAAGACGGTATTCCCTTCTAGCCTTGTTGTTTAATGGGATTTCGATATTACAGAGACCCAAGTTAGCGGGCACCAAATCCAAGCCGGGGGCTACATTCATTATGGCATCACACAAAGGTAGGTCATTAATAAGTACGTCGTAGACAGTGGGTCTTTCATGAGCGTCTAGCACGTCCAAGTTAACGGTTAGGTGACCTTGCCCGTCCAAATCGATTGCTAAAACACGAAGCCCAAGCATTGCGGCTTTCATTACGTACTGCGCGGTCAGAGTCGATTTACCCGTGCCACCCTTCACGTTGTAAAACATTTGAATTTTATGAGTAGGATTTTTGGGCCCAAAGGGCTGGTCGCCATGGCGACCGCTTCGGATTTCTCGAAAATAACCTTGCATGTCCTCGAGAGTGACCATTTTTCTCTCGGCACTTCCGATTTTCCTTTTCACTGTTTTGAGCAATCCTTGGCTTTCCAAAACAGGAATTTGGGTTCGGTCTATTTTTGCTAAGTTCGCGAATTCGACTGATGTGAAACAGAGATCTCGAAAGGATGCCATTTTTCCACCTCCATGGGATGTCAAAATTCTATTCCGACTGCCAGGGAGTGCAAGGGGAATCGATATTATTTTTCTGGTCGCCGTGGCGACCAACCGATTTTTTGCATCAAAATGATTTAACTGCTAGCACTCTGATAACGACGAAGTCCCATTTTCCACAGAACTGCATTAAGCCCGAGAAAAATTAAAAGCACAGCTGCCAACGATTCATATTCTTGGAGGCTCAATCCATGCAGCAATGCTCTTGTTGGAACACTTCCAATAAATGCAAAGGGGAGGGCAGTTAGAATGAGGTAGCGGATAGTCTTGGGATAGATCGAATCAGGCTTGGTGGCGAAGGCAAAGAATTGATAATACATTCTGGAGAGCGCCCAACTTCGATCTGTCCAAAAAACCCAGACTGAAAATGCGAATCGAAGTAATAGGGCGGTGATTAGTCCCACTAGCAGCCAAACAAAGACTAGCAGCCACCGCCAACCTCCCTCAAATCCCGCCGGCTCCGCGTACTTGAGAGCAATTCCTAGTCCCATAAAAATGTTAAAGCCAGCGGTAAGATTGATTGAGCGTGAGAGGGCCAGAAAAAGCGGATGAACTGGCTTAGTGAGAAGAACGTCGAGCTCGCCTTTATTGACCAGGTCCGAGAAGTTCCAGAAGTTTCTTTGAAAAAAGATCGTAAACAGGGCGTCTGAGGCAAAAAAGATCCCTAGAAAGAAGTAGACCTGATGTCTGCTCCATCCTGCGAGGGTTTCTACATTGGCGTAAATCACCGAGAAAAGCGAAAACTCGATTGCTATCCAGATCGCATCCACCGTAACTGCCGTTAGAAAGTTAGTTCTATAAACGGCTTCTCGCACAAAATTGTTTTTGAGTTGTACTTGATAAGTTTTTAAATAGCGGGTCCAAGACATATTCCTATCCCCCGAGGCTTAAATAGCGTTTCATACCAACTCCCCAACTCAGTTTAATCATCGCCCAAGCACCAAAGAGCCATAACGCGGCGACTCCAAGTTGAAAAAGGTATTCTTCATGGGTCCAGCGTCCAAGGGCGTACTGCGTAGGGCCATAAACATAGAGGTAAAATGGGGTGCATTTCCAAATCCACTGCATCTTTTCTGGAAACAGGTTGAGTGGAATCAGTTCTCCGCTCAGAAAACTGACCAGCATGTTTTTTACCATGAAGATGCTGTATGCCTCTTCCCAATAGAATGCTGCTGTCGCAAGCGAGGCGCCGATCTGATAGTGAATAATGTTTCCGATCAACGCTAGAAGCATCGCCCCAAACATCCTCAACACCGAAAAATCAAAAAGAAATCCAAGAAATACCCCAATGCTGAGACAGAGGAGTGCAATAAAGAGCCTAGGAGCTACACCTCTAATATAGATAAATTCGACTACACTGACGGGGCGTAAGAGATAGTTGGAAAGCTGACCATTTCGAATAAGTTCCCCCAGCTCGAAATCATGGTCCCCTCCGCGAATCTGGCTAAAAAGAAGGCTGACCATTGTGTAAAAGACCATGTCTTGATAGCCCATTCCACCGATCTCTGTTGCACCGCCAGTTTGGAACAACGCATACCAAAGGACCCATTGGATCGCGGCGGGAACAAAGGCCGAACCTAGAATTTCAAATAGAAACTCGATCTGGTAGGCCGTCGCATCCTGAAATCCATTTTTGAGAGCCGCCAGTCTCCATTCGAATTTCATAGGTGCTCCGCTTGGGGGCTAGTTCCAAGTTCCTTTTCCTCGGAATAGATTCTTTGAATCACCCTTTCCAGGGACTGCTGCTCAATTCCCATGTCCACAATGTGAAGGGATTGCATCAGACTCTGGAGGACGTTAACGATTTGATCCTGTTTCAGTTGAATGAGATAGGCCGGCGTCTCTGATTCCGTTTTTTCATCTTCTTCGCTACTCTCAGCGGATTGTTCTATGGAAGAAATGGGCAGACCCGAGATTTTGCTAATTTGAGCCGGCTCGGTTCTTTCCATGAATCGGACTCGCAACCGACGTTCTCCCTCTTCGGTAAGTCCTTGGGGGCGCCCATCATAGATGAGTTCGCCAGAGCGTAGGATCAGCACGCGGGTGCATAGCTTTTCAATGTCATCCATATTGTGACTGGTGAGAATGATCGTTGCCTTTTCCTTATGATTGAAGACTTTGAGAAACTCCCTAAGCTTGTGGGCCGCAAAGACATCTAAGCCAATAGTGGGCTCATCCAGGAAGATGACACTGGGCCAATGTAAGATGGCACCGATCAACTCCATTTTCATTCGTTCGCCGAGCGAGAGTCTGCGGATTTGAGTCTGGAGGTGGCGTTTCACATCTAGGAGTTCAGCTAGAGTATTCAACCGTTCTTGATAAAGAGGGGTGGGAATTTCATAGATTGCTTTGAGGAGATCGAAGGCATCCATCGCAGGAAGGTCCCACCAAAGCTGCGCTTTCTGTCCCATCACCAGGGCAATCTGCCTGCGAAAATCTAAAGCTCGTTTAAAGGGGTCATGCCCGAGGACCCTAGCCTCCCCAGCCGAGGGGGGGATGAGTCCAGAGAGGATTTTTAAAAGAGTCGTTTTTCCTGCCCCATTTGCCCCGATGAGTCCATTGAAGGAGCCTTGTTCTAATGAAAAGCTCACCCCTTTAAGGGCCTCATGTTCTTGAAACTGGGGCTTAAATAATAGCCCCAAGGCTCCCTTGAGTCCTTCCTTTTTCACCGTGGATCGGAAAGATCTACGAATATTCTTTACAACAATAACTGCCGATCCCGCTTTCGAGGTATTCACTTCTGAGTTCCCCTTTTCGACTGGACGAGCCAGGTGCTAGGTTATTTGGCTATTTGACTTTTGGCCCCACACGCGTACATTAGACGCAAACGTGAAAGTCACCTTACCATACTTAAAGGAAAAATCTTTGTGAGTCTCCCCTCAATTGCCCCGGGTGCATCCGGAAAAAATGGCACGGTTTTAATAACGGGGGGCGCTGGTTTTATAGGTACTCATTTAAGTCGGGTATTGATTGAGAACGGATATTCAGTTCTGGTCTTGGATTTAGTGACTCCCCAGTCTCCTGTTCCCGGCGTTCGGTACGTCCAAGGGGACGTCAGTCTACGAGAAGATTTGGAAGCCTGCCTCGAGTCTGAGGATTTGAAAGCGGTGTATCATTTTGCCGCTGTCTCCAGCGTTCCCGCTTGTGAGGAAGACCCAGTTCGTAGCTTTCGAACCAATTTGGTGGGGACTGCCCTCCTATTGGACTGCCTACGGGAAAAACGAAAATCGGGCAAAAGCATTCGGGCGGTGTTCTCAGGATCTAGTGCAGTTTACGGAAAGCTTGGGGAAAATGGGCAGGCACTCAAAGAAGGTCTGAACCTTCCCTTTCCAGTTTCTAACTATGCCATTCAAAAATTAGCGGCTGAGAGGCTATTTGGAACGTTCTCTAAATTTGAGGGAATTCCATCCGTCGTATTTAGATTTTTCAATGTTTATGGAAAGGGACAGGATCCCAAATCACCCTATACTGGCGTGATTACAACATTTCTTTCACGACTCAGCCTCAATCAGGCCATACACCTTCATGGTGGAGGAATTCAGACCCGAGACTTTGTAGCCGTAGAGGACGTGGTTGAAGGTTGTTACAAAGCTTTACATCTTCCTGATTCGGAGTGCGACGGTCAGCCAATCAATCTAGCCTCCGGAGAACGGATTACGGTTCAAGAATTAGCCGAGACTTTGATTCGAATCACTGGTCGATCTGTACCTTTATATAAGGATGAACCTCGAAAAGGAGATGTCCTTCATTCTCTAGGGAATATCGAACGAGCCGGTTCAGTTTTGGGTTGGCGACCAAAGGTAAAGTTAGAGCAAGGGCTTAAATCTCTTCAGCCAAGTTCGATTCCAAATTCTCAGAGTCAGCGTCCTCATGAAATCCAAGAGGGTCTGTAAAACTTTATGACGGGGAAGGCTCAAAATTCACAAGAGCCAAAGAATCCTTCGCAGACCGGTCGGTCCGTTTGGATTAAACATGGGTTATTAAATACGGTCGAACAAGCCATCACCCGCGTAGCTGATGGATTGACGACATTGTTTTTGATTTGGTTTCTCAGCCCAGAGGTCTTCTCAAAGCTAGCAATGGCTCAAGCTGTTGTAGCTCCTCTTTTGCTTTTCTTTTTGGCGCCGGAAACAGTTTTATATCGGGATTTTTCCGTCTGGAAAGATGCAGGGGTCACAGTCTTGGCGGCGCGCCTTCGGGCCTTCCGGGTATTTGGCTATCTAAAAGGTGCCTTTGCATTATTGGTTTCTCTTGGGGTTGGATTTTTCCTGAGTGGTCAGAGTTATTTCGAATGGGTATTTAGTCTAATCTGGGCATTCTCCCTGGCTCTGGCACCTCAAGTCTCTGGTGCTGATCGTGAATTTTTACGGCTAAGCTTGAAGCTAGAAACTTTGAGTTTACTGAGTCTCTATCAAAAAACTGTTCTTTTCATCGGAACGGCAGCAACTCTCAAAATCCAAGGTGACGCCCCAGTCGTAGTTCAGCTGGCCGGATTGGCCGGGGTTGGACTTTTTTCGGCACTCAGTTCCGCTTTTTTGGCCAGGAACCAGGCAATTGCTTTTTTGGGTAGTCAGCAAGTTTCAGAAGATCGGCATACGAAACCTTACCATTTGAGTATGAGAGAGACCCTGTTTGAAACTCTGAAAGATTTTTCTATATGGCAGCACCTCCAAGGCGTTGCGTTAAATTGGGTTCAAACCATGGACCTTTTTACGTTGGGTCTTTTTCACTTTCCGGCAAGACAAGTCGGCTTGTATGCCAGTGTGTTGAAGCTGGTGAACTTTTCTAATTTTGCTCCGTTGGCGCTGACGAATGCTTTCGGTCTTTGGCTAGGTCGAAAAACTCCCGCGAAAAATCAGGAACTTCCCAGAGTTAAAAAGTTGACGTTGATTCTTGCACTGACCAATGGGGTGCAGGGGTTAGTTTTTTGGCTCTTGAGTGGAAAGTTAGTCCAGCTGCTTTCTCATGGGCGGTGGTCCGATGTTGAACAACTAGAAATGTTAAGATGGTTCAATTGGATTCTTCTTGGAAATATGATTTTGACCTCCACCTTCCTGGTCACTCATTGGATTTTAGTCCGTTCAAGTGCCCGGCAGACGTTCCTTCGATCTTACTTACCTTGGACTGCGCTTAGCTTCCTGTTTTATGGTTCGGCGGCCTATTTGAGTGCGGGGACTCATGACCCTTTATGGGTAGCCAAAATGAATGGCGCGGTGTCGACTGTATTTTGTATTCTGCTGATTTTTATTTATCGGAGGGTGCGTGCGCTGGCTTCAGTGGGCGACCGTTGATCTAGAAAAAGGATTAGGCGGAGTTGAGGTTCATGCACGGAGCTTATCTCGCGAGCTGAATCTGCTTGGAATCCATTCTGAAATCTCCTCTGATCCCCAGAAATTGAAAAAGGATTGGGATGTGATTCAGACTCATGGCAGTGCGGTCCATTTCTGGGGTACCCACACTGCAAGTAGTGCGATTCGAGTACATACACTGCATGGAACAACTCTGGGAAGAATGGCGGCCTGTTCGGAGTGGACGTGGCCTGGCGGATATTTAGCATCCCTTCGTGAGTTTTTTGGAGTCCTTCGGGCCGACGTGGTTTTGGCAATTCATTCGGACCTTTGGTTATTTAAATTAGCCCGGATTCTTGGGAAGACTTGTGCTGTTTGTTCGAATGGCTGGGATTCTGCTACGGATCAAGATGTCGGTGACCTTCCAGCATCGGGGGTGCGTAGCTGGGTGCAGGACCGTCTTCCATTTTGGTCTTTTATTGGCAGGGGGGGAGACCCGGTCAAAGCAACGTGGCGGGTGAAGTCTTTGATTCGTGATATTCCAAGTCTTCGAATCGCCGCTGCTCCTGGAGATGGGTTTGAACCCCATTCACAGGTCCAGTCGACTGGACGATTGGATGCCCCACAGGTGAAAGAGCTTTTAGCTCAATCAAAAGGACTCCTTTTAACTTCGAAGTATGAGGGCCTGCCCCTAGTCGTGCTCGAAAGTTTGGCGATGGGAACTCCGGTTCTGGCAACTCCAGTCGGAGGATTGAATAGCTTGAATAGAGATTTACAAGGATTTAAACTCCTAGAGTTTAATAACGAGGAGTCTGGTTCAGCTTGGTCCGGGGGGGTCGCTGAACTGGAGGCTTTGCCAGGGACATCCGAAGCCAGAAAAAAACGAGCTGAGTGGAACCGGAAGTTTCTGAAAACGTGGAGACAAGTGGCACAATGTGCACTCGACGCTGTGCTGAGGGTTAAAAAATGACTCACGCAAGTTTGCTTTGGGTAGTGCCCGAGGAAAAAGGCGGAATTCGTACCTATTCGGAAGCGCTCTGGCCTGCTGTTGAAAAGGCAGCCACCCAAGCTAGTGTCCCTTTTTCAGTCTTCCCGCCACTTTATGATTTGATTGAGACGCGCTCAGGAGTGCAAAGATCGGTTGAAAAGATTGCTAAACTCAATCCCACTGTAATTCACGTTCAACATGAATACGGACTGTTTGGAAACAAGATTCCTGGATTCTATCTTTTTCCTGAGTGGCTTGAGGGGGTTCGTCGAGTCCTACCTGAGGTTAAGGTATTTGCGACTGCCCATAATGTGCTGAATCCCGATTACCGGTTTCCTTTAAAGGGGCGGGGTTGGCAGATTCCGTTGCGGTGGCTGGCAAATTCAGTCTTCATCTCGCGTTGTCAAAGAGCCTGGTCGCAAGAAACCTGGGGTCGTTTAAATGGGGTTTTTGTTCATTCGCGTTTACAAAAGGCCATGGTGGAGAGTTCTGGGTGTGCAAAAGTAGAGGTCATTCCCCATTTTGTGCCGGCTTTGACTCCAATTCGCACCAAGCCGAATTTGCAACGGAAGAAGATCTTGGTTTTTGGCTTTGTCACACCAGACAAAGGGCAAGACATTGCTATTGAAGCATTGTCTCTTTTGCCTGACGATTTTGAGCTGATTTTGGCAGGTGGACCTAGAAGGCCGTCTGATGAAAACTTTGTTCAATTCTGTAGAGATAAGATTAAAAAGCTGGGCCTCGAAAGTCGCGTCAGGTTGACGGGGTTTGTTTCGGCTGAAGAGGTCGATTCGTTCTACGAAAGTGCGAGTCTTGTGTTAGCGCCCTTCAGGGAAAGTTCTGGCTCCGGATCTCTGGTTCAGGCTCTAGGGCGAGGCAGTCCGGTCTTGGCTTCCGATCTTCCATTGAATTTGGAAATCGAAGAACGTGTTAAAGGAAGTGTGAAGTTTTTTAGCTCTGGAAGTCCAAAGAGCTGTGCCGAAGAAATCAAAAGAGTCTTAAGTGATCCCGGCGGGATTGCTTCTTTGAGTCAAGCTGCCTTGGAATATGCACGTTTGAATAGTCCAAAGAGCCTTGCTGATGGCTACTTATCAGGGTATTCCGTTTAAAACTGAAATTATTCTCTATAGGTAACTCTTTGTTTCCTTTGTGAAATACCGAGATTTTCTAGGTGCTTTTGTGGAGGTGACTCCATGGTGGACAATATTAATCAACGTTGGTAGAAAACAGCTCAGTTCAAAAACGATTTTTAGGAATTACTATGAAGTTTTTACGACTAGCTGGGTTTACCCTGTTTTTGTTTTCCGCGGTGGGCTGTAGACCTCAATCCGGGGACGTTGGGCCGAGTACAATTCCCCAAAACCAGTTACCAGGGTCTAAGGGTGATCCATCCAAAAAAACTTCAAAGGATCGGAAGACCCAGGACGAAGACAAAGACGGCAAACACAAAGACGACAAGCACAAAGATAACGATAAGGATGCCAAGAAGGACAAAGGCAAGGATTCTAAAGATGACCCTGAGTTTGGAATTCTAGGATTTTACGAAGTCAGGCAGGATTTTCCTCACCTAGCAGCTATTCCGCCCGCGGTTCCAAGCTTGGATGCTTTGAAAGCTGAAGCGCTAGTGGACACTCAAGATCTTGTCGATCGCCTTATTCAAAAGACCATTTCACTAGGCGATAAAAAAGGTTCAATAAATTTGGGTGAGGATTTCATGTCAGCCCAAACAGTCTCGGTGCTGAATGAAAAGGGAAGTTACAAAGTAAATTTGTCCTATTTATCTGCTGATCCGTACCTGGGGCTTCACAAATCGGATTTGAATTCTCAGTATAGAGACGACATTGACGATCCTTCGCTTAAGAAGATTTTCTCACACCTCAAGCGTCTAGCTCCCGCTTTTCAGGGCGGTGGAGCAGATGATCCAGAAAAGAGCCTTGATACCATTCAGGCAACCTTGACCGAGCCCATTGGTCCCGACCTTACTGTGGCCGATCCTGTTCTTCGCAATAAAAAGATGGCACAACAGAAGGCAGCTAATCAGCAATATCGAAAGAGGCTCCTTCGCGCTTATGATCGAGCAGAAAGTCTAGACGCAAAGAATACCGATGTACCGGAAGAATTTGAAGGTCTCGCTAATAGCTATGTACAAATTGTAGCCCTGACCTTGAGTCAAAGTTCGGACAAGCAGTGTTTGGATGGCTTGAATAGCGGCATGATTGAAGTGGAGAGAGTATTTCTGGAAAAACCACCAGGGAACCTGGGCGATTTCATTAGTCGAGTTTTGGCGGACTATCGAATGGAGTTTATTCAGACCTACGCTTCACTCAAGAGAAAATCGGATGAGATTGAAATGACCCAACGACAAGTGTTGAGTCTCCGAATGCATGCCTCGCTGGGTTTGAGGGGAGAACTGGTCGATGTGCAACACGCTCAGGTGGCTGAGCTTTCTCACCCTCTTTTTACTCCTAAAGCTGTCATGACCCGGTTTCTTTCAGGAGATGTGGTGCGCCTCAAAACTGTAAAAGGAACACCCACTGTGACCTTTCAGCCGTATGACGTACAGCTGTTGGTTCAGCTCCTTCAGGATTCTCATCGCAGGGGTTTTGTAGACAAACAGGGCAATAAGCCTAAGAATCAGGTTGCTCGAATTCTGAGCTCTGCTCTTTTAAATCAGTTGCTTCAAAGCGAAAAAGAGTTGGTCGATCTCTATGGCAATTTTTTAAACTATATTGCTCTCAATCACGGTAAAGCTCAGCCTGATGCTCCGGACGCGGATGAAGACTTGGCAATTAAATCTGGCTATTTCTTACCTCCAAACAAGGGTGACAATCTTGCGAACGTACGTTTGAGCGACTCGTTTTGGCTCTATGTCCTAGAGAAGTACGGGTATATCGAACGTAATCCTTAAAGTTTATACGTCAACCAACTGAGCAAGCGGCTTTGATCCCGAACAATCCAGAGGTTCCCCCGCGAGGGAGCCCCTCCTTTGTAGGCGATCCAGTCAGCCCGTAGAGCCAGGGACCAAGAGTCTCCCCAGTTCCAGGTGAGCTTGGGCTGTAGCCACAGATCAGGATTATCTAATCCAGATAGAACAAAAAGCTCTGCTTCGACCTTACCGTCGAACCACTTTTTGGTCATTCTTCCGCTGGCCCATTTCTGTGCCAAGGTTCCACCGTCCCAAATTTGAAGGGTAGTCTGGAGCTGAATTCCCAGACTCCACTCATCAGTGCCTGTGTAATCGGCTCCGAGCACATTTTGCCACTGTGCGCCGTTTGAAACCGTCCCCAATGTTCCTGTCTGGAGGGGTTGATTCAGGTGAACTGCTTGGTCCGAGCGGATCACCCAGGAATCGAAGCTCGCGCTAAAAGTAAACCCAAGCGTTTCGACCTTCTGTTCCGTGGGTAATACTAAGAAGGTTCCCGGAGGTGAGGTGGGTGAAATTCTAAAAACGGGGTTTCGGTTCCAGTGATGAAAATAGATCAGACCCACATCCATTCCATTGCTAAACAGGTGACTGAGTTTTCCACCGAACTCAGCACCAGCAATCCCTCCTAGGTCAGTTCCCGAGGTGTTCCTCAGGGAAACTCCCGGGGTCCCAAGAGTTGGGTCTACAGGGGACCCAGAATTGGGAAAAACTGGACTCCGTGCGAAAGGGGTTATCACCAGCTGAACAGTAGTCTGCCCATAAAAGTACTGGGCGTTCAACGAGGCTGTGGGTAGTCTTACCCAGTTTGCATCGAGTAAAAGAGGGTCTCTGAAGTCGCGAGGGCTAACCAAATCCAAAACCGGAAATCCAAAAGTTTCTCCCCAAACAATCTCCTGGAACCCAGCTACTAAGCGCCACTGGCTCTGTGCAGTCGATACTGAGAAATTTCGAAGGCTGAATTCGGACTGAAATCCGCCCGGTATTGTATCTAGCCAGGCCCTGACTTTCATTTGAGTTTCAAAAGTTCTATCTCCAATCCGAAAGGAGGGAGCCCATGCTGGTTGAAAATAGAACAAGGATCGAGTCAGCAGCGTCGGATTTGATCCCACGGCCCGGTTAGAGTCGGAGCCCAAAAGAAAAGAATTCTGATAACCCAACTCGGCAGTGGGGTTGGATAAGGAGGATTCCGAAAATGCCGCAGAAGCGGCCATCAAAGAGAAGAGGAACACCAAGCCTCTAAACGGGAAATTCATAAAAAAACTACTTTAAAGCGTTCTGATTAAAAACAGACTCCGGAAATTCTTCAATCCTAACGTCTTTCAGGTGGATTGATGAAATCTGATCTTGGCGGATGGCATCTTGAATCTGAATTGTTCCGGGACGAATACCACCGGCTAAGTTTCGATAGTCAGTATACAAAGCAGTCTTTAAAGGTTTCCCTGCTAGAGTTAAAAATTCAGCTTTGCTTGGGTGGAAATTCCCTTTTTCAATCCAAACCCGAAGTTTTTCATAGGTCAGGCCTTTTTTTTCGGCAGTCAAAAATAATATCCAATGGTGTGCGTCTTCACCTTCAATGGTTGCTGTATAGTCTCCGCTCCAACGCATCCGACTAATGTCTCCGTTGGCTGCTTGACCTGTTAATTTCTGAGCAAGGCTAATTCTGACTGCACGGTTCAGATTAGGAATGAAGGCCCACATGTCTTCTTTGAGCATCAACATATTTCGGCCTCGATCACGGGCCGGCTCTAGAGTTTTAATCAATGTCTTGTCATTGCCGCGAACTGAGACTTCAAAAAGGGATCGAGATCCATCACTAGTGCCGCCGTTGATGACTTCAACTTTCATCGAATAGCTTTCGCCGGGATTTCTGACTTCGTCCGCTTTTTTTAAGATTTGGGAGGCGGAAAACTTCCGTTCAGTGGAGGCGACGCCGACCAGAGATGAAATGGAGTAAACAAGGACGACTGCAGCTAAAAATTTCATACAGACCTCAATGCTTCTGCAATGGGTAAACGGGCTACTCGATTCGAGGCAACGATTGTTGCCACTAGAGCTGTGAACGAACTCATTAAAACCGCCCACAAACCCATCATAGGCTCAAATTCAATAAACACATGGTACTGACGGGTAAGGCCAGGGGCAGGCGGCATCAAGATTCCATTTTTGAGAAAGATGACATTGAATAACCAGGCGATTAAAAGGCCACACCCAGATCCGATCAATCCCAGAGCCAACCCCTCAAGACTGAGCAAGCTTAGGACATCTCGGACAGACTCGCCATTGGCTCTCAGGTTGCCAATCTCACTTTTCCTCTCCAGTACCCCAGTGGAGATTGTATTGAAGATTCCGAGCACCACTATGGTTAGGATGATAACCTGAATGACTCCAAACTGAGATTTGAGCCAGTCGACTGAGTTTTGATAATAGACCTTGTCCAATACGGCAAAGGGCGTGGCTTCAAGTTCAGGCCAATGAGACTTAAGAGAGGTGACTACGTTGCCCCAGTCTTTTTCATCGTTTAGTCCGATGGCGATTGATTCGACTCGATCTGTGTCTAAAAGTTTAAAAGTCTGAGCCAGCGGAATTCGAAAAACCGCATCATCAAATTCTTTGGCTCCGGTGTGGAAGACTCCAACCACTGTGAAGTCACCCCCGTTCATCGTACCGTTCACGGTATTGACCAAAACGGTGACTCGGCCTCCCACTTTGACATCTAACGACCGGGCAAGTCCCTTTCCTAAAACCATCCCATCAGGCTGATCAGAGAGAGCCACGCCTTCTTCAATATTTAGGTTTGTAAAAAACTTGGATTCTTCAAGGCCGTCGACCCCTTGGCCTCGGCCACTAACGCTGATTTGACCATTCGTGAGTAGTCCGTAGAATCCAATTCTCGGGAAGATCTGTTTGACCCCAGGGATCTCTTTTAGCTGGGTGGCGACGGCACTCCATCCCCCTATCCAGTGTTCCCAGGGTTTTTCATAAACAAGGTCTCTGTAACCCAGGGTGTTTACTTGGCCATGGCCATATCGAGAGTGGACAGTATTCTCCCGGTACTGATTCATAATTCCAAAATTAAACCCATGAAAAACAAAAAGGGAGCCGCTGCCCAGCGCCACCGTCAAGAGCACTGCCAGGGTGCGCCTCATATTGCGGGTCAAATTCAGCAACGCCAGACGAAAGGTCATAATTCCCTCACAGAACTTGCCTCGGTCCTAGTTTTTCCGGGAGGCACAAATTTCGGTGGAACCGCAACGACTCCGACCAACCAATCTAAATTTTGATTCTGTTCCTGTTCCCTTAAGACCCCATCGACCAAATGAAAGCGGATCGGGCAAGCTTTTTGAACTAGCGGATCGTGACTAGAGACCAATAGGGTCGTTCCGAGCAGAGAATTTGCTTCCAGAAAGAGATTCATAATTTCCTGGCCGGTTTTCTGATCCAAGCTTGCGGTGGGCTCATCCGCAATGATCACTCGGGGTGCTTTTGCCAGAGCTCTGGCGATTGCGACCCGTTGCCGCTGTCCGCCACTCATTTCTAAAGGTTTTTGATTTCGGTGTTCCCAAAGTCCGACCGACTTTAGAGCTTTCTGAGACCGTTCTTTTCGCTCTTTATTTTTCAATCCTTGCCGGGTCAGAAAATATTCCACATTTTCTTGGGCTGTGAGGACTGGAAAAAGATTAAAGGATTGAAACACAAAACCGATTTCAAATTTTCGGATTTGGTTGAGCTCCTGATCTGTCATTCCTTTTAGATTTTGACCCCGGTACTCGAGTAGGCCCTCTTGGGGTGGTTCGATTAATCCCAAGAGGTTCAAAAGGGTACTCTTTCCACTTCCTGATGGACCACTGAGGCAAATAAAATCACCCAATTCAATAGTGCAGCTAATCTTTTTGAGGGCTTCCACCGACTGACGTCCGGTCTGGTAACGAAAGCGAAGGCTCTCCAAGGTGTAAAGAGAATTCATCTCAACTCCTTTTTGAAGAGAACGTACTCATGCCTCCATATTCGATTTTGCTTCTTTCCGTAGCTCTCACTCTGAATCCCAGATTTCATTAACGCCATCACCGAACCCGAGAGGCCTTGTTCGATCGCGGCTTGGGCTGCGGAATGTAACATTGCATTCGAGAGGCCAAGTCCTCTGGCTTGAGGGAGGACTCCTACAGTTTTAGAAACCATGGAGTTTCCCTCCTTAAAGTTGAAAAAGAAAGCCACCTCGTTTCCCTGAGGGTCGCATGCAAACCGAGCTAGACTGACATCCGCTTTTTTAGCAAGGGGAACATAAAGCTGTTTAAAAAATTCATATGGAACCGGCTCAAAAAGAAAGTTTTCCCTGAACGAAGGCATGCTCAGCTTGTAGAGAATCGGGACTTCTTTTTCTAGGAGTGCCTCAGTGTCTGCGGGACGGAACGTATAACCTGCTTTTAAAGCCTTTTCGTAATCTTTGCTTGTGCCCTCTAATATTCCGTTTAACCCATCCAGTCCATCAGAGTGGTAGAGATGATCTGCGGAGAATCCCATCTCTCCGAACCAAATCGGATACTCTGGCGGATTTATCGGTTCCCAGGCGAAAACAGGCGAGGAGTCTGGGTGGATTCGAAAGCGGTAGGGTAGCCAAGTGTTGAAATTGACCGGCCCATAGACTTCATCGACTCCCCTTTTTTTCAGCCAACTTAGGGCTTCCTGAACTAATGCGTTCGCAACACTAAAGGATTGCCCTTCGAAGAAACCGATAAATCCAGTGTTGGGGAAACGAGCCGAAAGGTTCGCCGCAATCCGTCCAAGCGGGGCTCCACTGCTATTTTCTGCAACCCAAAACTCAGTTTCAAACGGCATTCTCATTTGAATGAATCTTTTACCGAGTTCGACAGGTGGAAGGCCAATTCGGTAGGGGTCTTTCCTGATCTGATCTTGGGCCCCTGCGAACCGAGTGGCAAATCCGTTTTCGTCGGTGGTTTGCGAACGTGCATAGAGTTGAAAGGGTGTATTCATGCTAGTATCCTCACTTCGCCTTTTGCGGCGTCGATTCTGACTTTTTGTCCGGTTTTCAATTTTGTCATCAAGCCACCTGAAATGCCAACAATCGTAGGCAAGCCTAACTCGCGAGCTACCACTGCCGAGTGAGAGAGTAAGCTCCCTCTTTCTATCAATAGTCCAGAACAGGAAGGATACAAGGGTACCCAGCCTGGGTCAGTACGTGCAGTAACTAGAATTTCGCCAGACATACCATCGGCATCTTGAATATTCTCGACCACACGGACTGTTCCCTCAATTACGCCCGGACAACATGGGGTTCCCACAAGAACATTTGGGTCAGTGGAAAGGGGTGTTTCGTTTCGCAATAAATCTGAATCGGCCAGAATCTGCGGATAGACAAAAGTGGCACACGCAGCGCCGATAGTAATCAGGCGATCTGGGGGATCGAGGGTCTGGCGATACTCTTCGTATTCTGCTTTCCGAGCAGCAATGATGGGCTTGAGATGGACTGAGATTGCTCGTCCTTCGACAAACGCCTGGAGTTCTTCAACGGTGAGAAAAAAGACGTCTTTGGGTTGGTCGAGATGGCCGAGCTCAGTGAGGGCATGTCCCATCCCACGAAACAAATGGCGGGCTACCCCGAAAATCTTGGTTCTTGCAAACCTTAGATTTTCTCGGTTTTTAACAGCCTTTCGCGCCTGTTTCAGAATCCACATATAAGCCCAAAGGCGGACCCCTGAAAGCTTAGTTCGAACGGTGTCCTCTGCCTTCTTCTTGATTTCCTTTTCTCGTTCTTCCATGGAGCTGATGGAGTAGCTTTTCATCCTCACGTAGCTTGAGATCGCACTTAAGGCAAAACTAGGATCATCGTGAAGATCGGTTTCTTCCAATTTCAGCTCATTGATGCAACGAAAGCCATATTTGTCTAAGAATTCATAAAAGAGCGAGACGATTTCGGGCGATAGCTTTGCTGGACCCGCCTGGTTCCTAAAAGCACTCCAAATTTCGTCGGACTTGGTCGTAGAAATCCAGTCTCGAAAATCTCCTCGACCTAAATCGATTTTTTCCGCGATGCGCATAAGCATCTTTGTAGGTTCTGTTGATTCTAGCTCTCCCTGGCCACATAAAAGATCATTCTGGAGCGAAGCAGCCGAATCTCCCTTTTCAATCCAATTCTCAGTCAGCTTTTTGAGTAATCCAAAAAATACCATGCAGAGGTAATCGTTAATAATTGGTGCTTTCCACTGGCGCAAAACCTTCTCATCAAGCTCCTGAAAAATGCCGGAGAGCTCGTTAAGGGACATTTTTCGGAAATCCAATTTTCTATAGCCTTCATAGAGCTTTCTAAAATGGTCTTGAAATCCACCGACAATAGAGTCGATCCGAATGAATCGCCACAGGGTCATTGTATTCACAGAGAGTTTTTTGAAGAACGAGTATTCGGGGGGGCTTGCAACTTCATCAAAAATTCGTGCCATCTCAGGCTTGAGCTTCTGCTTCACGCCCATCATGGTTTCCATGAAGCCTTTATTGCTCGAAGAGCCAGGCAAAAGAAGAACCAGCTTGTACCAGTTAATTAAATTGTAATAGATTCTACCGCGGATGAGGCCCAGCATGTTTCTGAACATCGGTTCATGGCTTGCCACGACGTCCTTCGGAACTCCGACCAGTTCACAGAATTGGATGTACACTTGGCGATAAGCACCACTAGCGAAACTGAAGGTCAAGGGTGAGGTGACACCACTATAGCTTTCGATGATATTTGAGTTGTCCCACAGGATTCCGAAATCACCGTTAATTTTCGCATCAAAAAAAGCATCACAGGGCAGATGTGTAATTGGGCGAGTTTGCACCAGATAGATCTTCGAGTTTTCGATTGCCCATTCAGCATCCTGAGGTGAGCCAAGACTCTTTTCAAGTTCCAAGGAGAGCTTCGCAATTTCCGTGACCTGATCCCGAGTTAAACTTGAAACGGCTTTTTTATCCTCTGAGAGCTCTTGTTTCAGCAGTCCTCCTGTCGGTGATTGGACCAGAAGGTGCGATTTAGGAACAACGGTAACTTTAGATTCGAAAGACTTCCTTTGGACTTCAAAATGGTCGGCATCCAGCTCGCCGCTCACTAGCCCCTCACCTTGACCCCATACGCTGCTGATCATCAGGGTCGATCTATCGGTCGGGTGAATCGGATTTCTGGAGAAGACCACTCCAGCCACTTCGGCATTCACCATTTTTTGAATCACAACGCCTACTTGAATTCCCTCTAAAGGGATTCCCCTTTCAATGCGGTAGCTGAGGGCTCGCTCGGAAAATCCAGAGGCCCAGCATTTTTTGAGGGATTGAGAAATCTGCTCTTTTCCCTTCTGAAAAAGGAAAGAAGAAAATTGACCCGCAAAAGAGTTTTGAGCGGAATCCTCGTCTAATCCACTCGATCGCACCGCAACAAAACCCTGATCCAAACCTGACTCCGCCAATTTGTGAGCAATGATCTGCTCGAGGTCTTCCGGCAATTCGGCTTTTAAGAAGCGCTCTTCAACCTGCAAAGCAAACTCTTTCAGGTTTTCTCGCTTTTGAGAGAGAAATTCCTTCAGGGAGTTCAGCTCAACAAAATAGTTGAAAGCCTGCGAAGAGACGCAGAACCATCTCGGGACCGGGAAACCCGCTTGAGACAGTCTTGCCAAATTGGTGGCCTTACCGCCACCAAAGCGAACTAACTTTTCGATAGAATCAGAAGAAGTGAGTAGGGTCGAATTCATAACTGCCTCTTAGTGAATAAATTTCTTCAAAAGAAAGTGGATAGCCGGAGCCCAAACATGGAGAACGAGGGAAAGGCCCGCGAAAGTCTCAACCGTTTTGAATTTTCTGGAATCTCTTAAGTAAACAATCAAGCTAGCAGTGGTGAGTACTTCAATCCCCCACAAAAAGCGGGCATTGAGGTGAAAGGCCCCATAGGCTGCTGTGCCCAAAAGGAGTGTAGCTACTAAAACCGTTTTGCGGGGTCCATAATGGGTTGCATAGTTCTTTAAAATTAATGGAGCTTTCGGATCTAATTTTCTGCAAAGTTCATAAGCAAAAAAGGCCCCAAAGGTTGCAATCGCATAAGCAAAGCCATCCTCATCAAAGACCATGGCGGGGTGGTGCACAGCGGATGTAAAAAAACAGAGCGGAAATAGAATGAGCTGATGAGTAAAAGCGTAGAAAAAGGGATATTTCCCCAGTCGATCCCCAAGGTAAAACTCACGGTACATCAGTTTGAGGTAGAGGGTGATACAGAAAAAGAGAAGTCCCGAAAGCAAATTGCAAACTAAGACTAAGACCACGGAGAACCCGAACATGGAATTCAGTAAAGTTCTCACCATTTCTCGCGCTTCCCCGAGTTGGATTAACCCGCGAGGAAGGGGGCGCTCTGGATGGGCAGATAGGTCCTTTTTGTAGTCCTTCAGCTCATCCATGATTCGCAGTTCGACAAAGAAAAGGAAAAAACCGATCAGCGCCATGATCACGCCTTCGGTATTTTTGTCCCAGCCGCTAAGAAAAGCTCCCGAGACAGCAAAGCCGCCTATGAGAAGGATGTGCGTCCCTAACGGAAATCGTTCCTTCAGAAAAACGAACCAGCGCTGGGTCGAGCTAATAGGATGGATAAGAGGAGAGGTTAATTCTTGTTCTGCAGCCATGACGGTCCTTTTTCAATGCTCTTTTTTCGGTCAATTCGCGCACGGTGCCTACGATCCCGAAAAATTCGAGTTTCACAGACGGCGTTGATTTGAGGAAAGTTTTTCAAAATCTCGGGCTTTCGGACTCTAAGATTTTCACCTACAAGGGTTTTTTGCCCGCCTTGCATCAGTACAAAACTCTTGCTGGATCCCAGGAAAGAATAAAGATCCTGTTCTAATTGAAATTCTTCTAGGGGCTGGCCAGATCGCCCCATATACCACCAGCCTGATTCATCCTTCTTCACTCGATCACCCATGGCGTGCCAAAGCCGTCCACTGGCATCTTTGTGTTTGTAGATTCTGTTTTCTTTCTCATTTCCAAGATATTCAGGGCAAACGTGAGGGCCTGCGACCCAGAGTGTGTCGGTTTCAAACCGGGGACTGATTTGCGAGACATTTTCTCCCAAAAATAAGGTTTGAAAATAGTTCTTCTTTCGGCTGAACTCAACCGCCTTACGAGCATCTGTGACCGCCACGGGTTCGACTTCACTTCCTCCGTAAATATGTCCCCAATGGACCGTGGGCCATCTTTCAAAAGCTCTTTCAAAGATGGCACAATCTGTGAGGGCACCTCCGACGTGAACTGCCCTGAGAGAATTGGCTTGAGCGTGCTTTTGAAGTTGCAGCAAGAAGGCGGGCCCAGTGGTTAGCGTGACAGGTTGGTATTCTCGTGGAAGGTGATCAATCGATGCTAGAGTCTCTGGCTTCCAAGCCGGTGGAATAATCACTGAACCTCGTCCAGATCCTAGGTTGGAGAGAACAAAGTTTGCGAAAATGCAGAGATCAGGCTCTGGGTATTGTTCAGCATGGAGGTGTTCGGCCAAAACCTCGTGCTGCTTCATCAAGTAGCCTTGAGTTCTTACCACTCCTTTTGGATCACCCGTAGTTCCAGAAGTAAAAGTTAAGATTCCGGGTGTTTCGGGAGCAAGTTCTTCTAAAATCAAAGGTCCTGGTTTTCGTGTTTGAGACGCAATCTTGCCTATTCGAATCCAACGGGGGATGTTGCGAATGGCCTGAACCCTTGCTCCCCAGAGAAATCCGATCGGATTGCTTAAGAAGAACTTAGGTTTGGCAAGCTCGATCATTTTCTGGATTTTGGCCACCGGCATCCAGGGTTCTACTAGAATCACCGAACAGCCAAGCGAGAGAAGGGCGGAAATGCATCCGTAGAGGCGGACTCCAAGGGTATCCAAGAGTAATACGGCATCGCCAGGCTTGGCCCCATTTTCGAGCAGCAAGCCTTGCGCTTTCGATCCCACGTTCTGAAGTTCCAAAAACGTGGCCCTCTCCTTGCCGGGAATCAAAAGAGCCATCTTATTTGGGGTCTCATTCACCCGCTTTTGGAAAAGGTCAATGCAGTTCATTTTTAGACTTCTTGAATATTTCAATCGAGTACAGCTGAACTTTTTCCTGATCGATCAGATCTTGGTAACTCGGGGTGACTCGTTGAAAGCCGGAGTAATCGGTACCTTCTGGAATCCTAAGGTAGTTTCGAATCACAACCATTCCATTGGGTGCGAGGCCTTTTTTGATCCTTTGCATGAAGGACTTTTCGGTCTCCCCGCTAAAGTACGAGGGCACATCTGAAAAGGACAACAGGTCCATCTGGGAACAAAATCTTTCCAAAGAAAATCAGCTGCAATAAGAAATTCTCCCGCGCGGGTCCTTGGGCAAAAATTCTTTTGAAAGACTCCTGATAAAAATGGAAGCTGGAATCTTTTAAGTTTTTCTTTGGAAAATGACCTTTATAAAGGAGGGCGTTAAACACTCCTGCATTTCCGAGGACACTCAAAGTCAGGGCCCATGCGTAGGTAGGAAAGCGGTTCTTCAAGTAAGCCAAGTGTTCTGTCTGATTTAAAGCGGTAAAAAGACCAATACCTTTCATTCCAGTAATCTGACGATTCACTCGACTCAGTTTTGCGATGGTTTGCTCCCAGCTACCAGCGTACAGAATGCTTTGCCATCCATGGTGTTCAAACACGTCTAAGAAAAACCCTTTTGCAGGGGGGCTTAAGCTTATTTTCCTAAATAACCTTTTTCTCTCTTCTGGTTCGGCAGGGTGAGGAGGGTAGCCCCAAAAGGAAACAAATTGAGCATGTGTCAGCGCTTTCACCGACTCCATTCGGAGTTCCGTCAAATAGAGTTGCTCTCGGCTCAGATCGACACAGGTGACTTCTTTCGGATGTTTAGCCAATAGGGGCAAAACCCTACCACCACTTCCTGCTACGGAGACCAAATGAGAAACCCCTTTTGGAAGAAGGTTCATTTCGAAGCGGGTGTCCTCATTGGCTAACGTGTAATTGAGTCGATTAAAATAGGTTCTACTCATGATGCTGCTCCAATTTGCCAGGTCTTTAATCGTTCCAGTGCTAGACTGCGACACCGATCAATCTGTTCATCCGTAATGATTCCTGCCGGACCTTGCACTGCCGACAATTTAGCGCCGTGTTTAACCCCAAGCTTGTAGATCTCTTTTGTCTTTTCCAGCGAGAGCTGTTTGGACAAAGAGAAACTTTCGAAGCGCCCTTCGAGTGCCAGTAGGACCGTCTCGGCTGTACAGGCGTAGACCGAAGGATGGGGAAGTCCGATGTCAAAGGAAAGTTTAGGGTGTCCGGGAAGAATGACTTCGCCGCTCTCAATGACTAAAACGTCTGGCCGTTTGGCAGCCTGTTCTTGCGTGATATCTAAGGGCCGTGAGCAATCACAAATGACGGCACCAGGCTTGACGAGCTCAATATCAAGAACGCTGCCCCGCTGATTGGATGTGGCCGTCACAATCAAATCGGCATCCATAATTTCAGAACTAGATTGGGTTGTTACGGTAACTTTTGTTTCTGGTGAGAGACGTTTGATTTCCTCTCGAAGCTCGATGAGTTTATCGGGCCGGGTTGCCACAAGCACCAACTCTTGAAAGACCAAAGAGACCAATAGGGAGGATACCCGCCCAATGCTTCCAGTTGCGCCAATGATCATGGCCTTGGCTTTGAATCGGTTACCCACTCTCTCGGGCGAAATGAGTGCCAGCCTTTCCACCATTTGTCGTGCTGCCCAAAGGGTAGTGGCCGCTGAGTAGGAATTTCCGTTAGTAACTGGAATGGACGCCTTTCTGGCAATAGTCACGCCTGCGTCGCCTGCGACTTTTGTGTAGGCACCCAGACCAATGATCCCGGCTCCGCGTCTGCGGGCCTGTTCTGCACATTGAATCATTCGCTTATAGAGGTATTCCTCTTTCATTGCCAAAATACCGCGAGGAGTTGCGGGAAAGCCGTAAAAATCGCATTCGACTTCCTGGCCAGTAGCCTGGCTCACGACGCCCGTCAGATTTCCTACATAAAGACAGGGAAGATTTGAAAGGGCGTCTTCGGCGAAGTCCCTAATAAACTTGGGTGCCCTTCTAAACGGCTTTGTACTTGGAACGGTCCAAAGGTCTTTCTGAGTAAGTGCGTGGAAAATAAAAGCGCACCGTCGTTTGATCCCTCTTGAGGTCTTAAGAGGTTTTGGACTGACTTTGGTTTGCTCGAGCCACCTTAACAAATAGTCCGAAAAGCCAAGCTGAGAGTTTTCAAAAATGCGTGTCTGGTCGATGACGGCAGCCAATACGGGAAAGTGCTTCGATTCTGGCATCGAGCGGACGGCGCTCTCGGGGACAAAATCAATAATTTGGGCGACCCCAGCCTCTTCGAGTCGTTTTCGTGTCGAAATGTCCACATGGTCAACGACAAGAATTTTTCCCGCGAATGGCTCGAAGGATTCCATAGCAGCAATGATATTTCCGAAGCCTACGAAAATATCTGCTTCTTTAATCCAATTTCCGAGGGTACTGCAGTGGTTTTGCTTTCGAGAATACCGCGCCGGGCGCACTAAATTAAAGGTGATTGGACCTGCGAAGGGCGTAAGAACCTTAGCAAAGAGCCGAATTTGGCTCATTCCGTGCAAACGAACTGGAGTGCTGGAAATCATCAAAGGATCGGCCGCCAAGATTTCCGCCCCTGATTCAGCAATCTGGCCCAAAGACGATGACGCAGTTGCCACCTGGAACAAAACCTTTTTCTTAAAGAAAATCTGTGGTTGCTCCAGCAAAACCTTTTTTAAAGTCCATTCCGTGAAAAATTCCCTCAAATCGTCTGCCACATAGATTGGAGTCTTGGTGGCCATCCTCATTAACCTCAGGTAGGCGGGATGGTGGACATAGGCGCCAGGAACACCCAGATGTTTTTGGATTCCACTAAAGGCAAAACCATCTGCGTAGCCGTCGTAGGTTCGGATTAAGCTTTCAGCGGCGTCGAAGTTCCATCCCACGCTGTGCTCTCGAACTGTGAAAGTCAGAGGGGGGTGTTCAATGCGTTCCTCACGAACAGGGAGTGTTTGGAGGAAATTGATAACAATGATTTTCCGTTCTTTTTGTTTCGGGCTTACTGAGCCATTGCTGAATTCGGTTTGTAACATCGATGAAATCCTTTGAAGAACGTTAGTCGAAATTCATTGAAATGAGGAACTCGGTGAGCACCAAAGGTGGAAACAAATTTTGGATTTTCGAGCATGACGGGTGCAATGGAGAAATTAAAAAACTCCTTGGGAATTCCAGTCAGCTTCGTTTGGTTTTTTTCAATCCAGTGAGGAAATTCTTTATGCAAAGGTCTCGGTTCGGCTCCGGGGAGAAACTCTTTAAAGATACTTCTTCCTAAAAGTTCCACCTGAACGCTTTCTGGATTGAAGACCCCGTAGTAATGCTGCTCCCCTTCTAGTAGCGCTGGAAGAAATAGGGCCTCGTAAAAAATCCGAGCGGCGCTATCGACGGGTACCAAGGGTAGGAAGCCATTGGGAGAATAGGGAAGGGGAATTCTTTTTAGAAATCTTAGAAGCGGAAGCTTTTTGGCAGTCTCCAAGAAACGCATCAGATAATAGGGACCATCAATCTTCTCGAAGTGTCCTTCTACACTGTCTCCGACAAGGATGCCGAGACGGAAAATGTGAGCAGCCAAGCCTGAGTCTGTCAAAGCCCTTTCGGCTACTGCTTTTGTATAGGCGTAGGACTGATAGGTGGGAGGGAGGACTTTGAGTGGCTCCTCCTTTAAAACCTGATCGCCACCAAACCCGACAGCGTAGGTGGACGCAAAAAGGATTGGAGGTGCGGGCTTTCGTTTAAGATCTCGAACTCGATCTACTAGATTCAGAATTGGCAAAACATTTTGCTGATAATTTTGGCTAAAATTCTCTTTAAAGTCGTAGAGGCCAGCAAGGTGAATGATGGCATCGGACTCCTCCAGAAAATCGTACTCTGACCAGGGCTCAGACAAATCCAGTTGGTGGACTCTTACTCTGGGATCGGGATGAGTGAGTTTCTTTCTAGAGACCAAATCAACCTGTTCGATGCGCTGGTCGCTCAGTAGAAGGTTTAGAACTTGCTTGCCCAGGAAACCCGTCGCCCCAGTTATAAAGACTTTCATTGGATGTTTTCCCTTCTTTCCGAGGTGACTCGGGCCTTTTCTCCTCGAAAAACAGGAAGGCGGGTCCGTGCAATTTTGATTTCTAGTCGATTCGATTCTGTGAGTTTTTCGCCATCGCCAAAGGCGACCATTTTTC
>JACPOE010000001.1 GCA_016185105.1 Bdellovibrio sp. | reverse complement strand
GCGAGAGGCTGAAGAGGCGAAAGCCAAGCTCGAAGAATCCCTTCAATCTGAAATTGCACGTTTGCGGGACGAAAAAGACGATCAAGCCAAAGCTATCGAATCGAAATTTGACGCTTTGAACCAAAAGCTGGAAGAACTAAAAAAACCACAGGCTTCCTGGTGAAGAAATTACTCGGCAGTTCGGAAAACTAGAAAAGGTTTGAAATATTGAACCGCTGGTCAGACAATGGTCTTATTCCAGACAGACAGGCCGACCTACAGCCAAGTTATGCAACGAGTGGCAAGAGGTGAAATGGATGGGTGTTTACTAAACCCCATTTCCAGAAACCGCAAACAGAAGAAAAGAAAACGAGTTTCATTTTCCAAACTTCCCCGTTAACCTATCCATAGTATAGTTAACGGCATGGACCACAAGAAAATAAAAGTGGCGATCTATACCCGCCTTTCTACTAATGACCAAAACCCAG
Organism: Bdellovibrio sp.; assembly: GCA_016185105.1. Classification (GTDB taxonomy): domain Bacteria; phylum Bdellovibrionota; class UBA1018; order UBA1018; family UBA1018; genus JACPOE01. The sequence goes on along the minus strand of JACPOE010000001.1, from coordinate 1,382 downwards.
AGGCACAATTGCAGGAGTTGCGGCAGTATGTGCAGCAGCGAGGCTTTCTTCTTCACAACGAATATATGGACTGCATCACTAGGAGTTCAGAAAAGCGCAAGTCACAGAACAAAGCATATCAAGAGCTGCTGGTAGATGCATCTAAAGGCCTGATCGATTGCGTTATCGTCTGGAACTACGATAGTTTTGCACGCTCCCTGAGCATGCTGATTGAGGGTCTGGAGCAATTCAACAAACTGGGCGTGGGCTTTATTAACTACACCCAAAACATCGATACCACGACGGCTACCGGTCAGCTCTTCTATAACGTCATCGGCTCACTTTCTAAATTCGACCGCGAAGTGAGCAGCGAGCGCGTTAACGCTGGGTTGGCCAACGCCAAAGCCAACGGCGTGCGCTTGGGGCGACCAGAGAAAGACCCGGCAGCAGCCAGCCGAATTGCAACCCTTCGGGAAGAGGGCTGGAGTCTTAGAAAAATCGCAGAGAGAGAAGGAATGTCTGCTGCAGGCGTGCTCAAGGTGCTAACTCGCAATAAAGAGAAGACTAGCCCGGCTGCTGCTGAAAAAGCACCAGAACCAAAGCCGAAAGCTGAACTGGAGAAGACAATCCTAGGGCAACCTAGTGATGCTTCACTAGTGGCATCTGCGGTACCAGAGATATGCCAGCTCAAGATATTTTTGTGCATCATTGAGCCACAGGTCTGGCGCCGTGTACTAGTTCCAAGTGACATCACCCTAGCAAAGCTTCATGAGGTTATTCAGATATTATTTGATTGGGATGGCTACAGTGAGCACGAGTTCGTGCCAACAGACGCGCGTGGCAGCGGAGTCACACTCAAATGTGATGAAGCTATATTTCGCTTTAGTGACCTCGGCTTTAAGCCAGGAGACAGAATGCTGTATGAGTATGGTTTGCTTGATTGGACGCACGATGTCGTTTTCGAAAAGAACGTGCCGTTTGACAAAGATGGCCAGTACCCAATATGCACAGACGGAAGGATGACTTCACCTCCAGCGGACTGCGGCGGTGCAATGGCATTCATGGACAAACTTAGCCTTATGAAAGGACGCAAAGTCAAAGGATCTAGGAAAGGGCGCATTTTTGGTTTTGATCAAGATTTTTGCCGGGAAATTGTGCAGAGAGGCGGTTTAGATGCCTTTGACAAGGAAGCCGTGAACAAGCGCTTAGCCGCTTTAGCATCGACGATGACAAGAAACAATGGAAAGAACGAAGGCAAAGCTACTCTGGTTTTGGTGTCATCAGAGAAACAAACGACTGTCACAGTGCATATCTATATTGAGAGAAATAGTAAGTTTGTGCGGGGCATGAAAAATGCACGCGAGAACATTGAACAGTTTTGCTTAAGCTTCTACAAACCAACG
>JACPOE010000084.1 GCA_016185105.1 Bdellovibrio sp. | reverse complement strand
CCATGACCGGTGAAAGCTCTCTGAACAGGGCAACTCCAACGGTTCCACCAATCAAAGCTTCGGCGCCAAACCGGTGCAGCGAAGTATAGAGCTGGTATCCGAGCACGGCACCGAGAAAAAGGCCGGCGGCCAGGTTAATGCCTAAAGAGCTCACCCCAATAAACTCACACTGCCGAATAAAAAGCTCCCGGCGGCGCCAAAAGTATCTCCACGAGCGTACCGTAGAGGCCACAAAAAGGGAGAAATCTCCTAAAAGAGTGATAAAGTACCTGAATATTTGAATCATGGTCACGGTCCAAGTTAAGACCAGATTAATAAATAAAACAAGACTATCCCTTCTAAACTGGAGAACGCCTTCAAGTGCAGTGGATTTCAAAACTGATTGTTAGATACGCAAGTTGGGTAGTGCTTTTAGGAAGCCTGTTGGGACTGGTAGGCGCAATCTACTCAGCAGCTCTCTACCTAAACCTCAAAACAGATATCTTAGAACTCCTCCCCACCTCATCTCGCAGCGTTTTGGATCTCAATCGAGTGACAAGCCGCCTGGAGTCCATCGACAACCTGGCAGTGTTGGTCTTTTCTGAAAATACAGAAGCCAGTCGGCGTTTTGTGATCGACCTAGCAGACAAGTTGTCGAAAGCGCCAAAGGATGTGATTGCCAGCGTCGAATTCAAAATTGAGAAGGAGTTGGCCTTTTTCAAGAGCCACCAGGCCCTGTATTTGGAGCTGGGCGATTTGATCTCTATCCGAAACTACATCCGAAACCGGATCGACTACGAAAAGGAACTCTATAACCCTTTGACGATCTTCGGAGACCGCGAACTCAGCGAGCCAAAGCTGGATTTCATTGCCCTCAGAAGAAAGTACGAAGGCCGAACCGCTACCTTTGATCAGCTCCCTCGGGGGTACTATGCGACGCGAGACGAAAAAATCCGCGCCGTCTTGGTTAATCTCCCAGGCAAGGGCATCGTTGCCCAGAAAAAGCTCAAAGCCACAGTGGAAAGTGCGATTCAGGAACTTCACCCAGAAAAGTACCACAGCAGCTTGAAAATAAAGT
>JACPOE010000085.1 GCA_016185105.1 Bdellovibrio sp. | reverse complement strand
GGCTTATCGGACGCAACCAAACCTCCGATTCGAATCGGTCTCTTTGGCCCAAGGGGAACCGGCAAAACCGAAGCGGCGATCACCTATGCCAAAGCAATGAACCTCCCATTTAAACGTATTGAGATGAACCAATACGCCCAAGGAGATCCTGCACTCTTCTTGAAGGAACTTGGAGCTACGATTCGGGCGAATCCTTACCACGTCGTTCTTTTCGACGAGTTTGAAAAAGCATCGATTGCAGTTCAAAATGCGCTTTTGGCTCTCTTAGACAGCGGATTCTTCAACGTTCAAGAAAGTGGAAACGTGGTGCGCGAAGAGAAAGCAACTGTCAAAGTTGACGCAAGAAAAGCAGTCTTCATGCTGGCCTCAAACGCCGGGGATGATTTCATTCGCCAGGCATTTTTGGAGGCTTCGGGTAGCCAAGCGGCACTGTCTGCAAAAACCGCCGAAGAGAACAACGCGGCTATTCAAAAAGCGTTGAAATCAAGCCTCACTCCTTCGATGCTCGAGCAGCACTTGATGAGTCAGGGTCTCTCGGGGCCGATCTTGGATAGGCTTCAAGCGGTGCTTCCCGTGTTTCCTGCCACCGCGTTTGAATTTAGAAACGTGGTGAACCTCCACGCTTCGAGAATCATCGATGAGGCGAACAAAGAACTCAAAGACTCAAAGATCTCACTTCAGTTCTTAAACCAAGCTGACTTCGTGAACCTGGTTGCTTCCAAATTCTACTACCCTGGGATCACTAATCGGGCTGCTCTTCGAATTCTCCAAGATACGCTTCGAGATCAGATCACTGAAGCCAAACTCGCCCACGCAAATGAAGCGTGGAACGGAGAGTTCTCTGCTGACCTCGTAAAAGTCGCCAAGCAGATTGAAGAACAAGCTTGTGATTTAAGCCTGACTCCAAAAGGGTCAAAAATCGGGTTCCAATATGGAAATCAAAAATAGCTGCTAGCTGCTTGCGCTTTGGTACCGCTTCAGACCGCGGTGCCAGAACCAGGAATCAAACAAGAAGAAGAAGACAGTCACAAGCAGTAGACCCGCGACTTCTTGCCATGAGATTCCTTTGAGTAATGCTCGCGCCGGAACGCTTCCAATAAAGCCAAAAGGAAGTGCGGTTAGAATCGTGTACCGGATCATCTTAGGATAAATCGCGTCAGGCTTCGTCGCAAAAGCGAAGAATTGATAGTAGAGCCGTGACATCGCCCAGCTTCTTTCCGTCCAAAAGATCCAGATCGTAAAAGCAAAACGAAGAAGAAGCGCCGAAAGAAGGCCAAACAAGAGCCAGCCTCCGACCGAAAACCAACGCCAGCCGCCTTCAAAGCCAGACGGTCCCGCGTATTTGACCATGATTCCAAGCCCTAAGAAGAAATTGAAAATCGCAGTCAGATTGATCCAGCGGGTGAGAGACAAAAAGAGAGGCGAAATGGGTTTAGTCAGCAAGATATCGAGCTCGCCCTTGTTGACAAGATCAGAGAAATTCCAAAAATTTCTCTGAAAGAAAGTGGTAAAAAGCGCATCTGACGAAAAAAAGACGCCCAAGAAAAAGAAGACCTGAGGCTTCGTCCAGTCGGCCAGGGTTTCTACGTTTGCATAGATCGCAGTAAAAAGCGTGAATTCGACCAGGATCCAAATCAAATCAACTGCGATCATGGTCAAAAAATTTGATCGATAGACCGCTTCTCTTACGAAATTGTTTTTGATCTGAATGCCCATGATTTTGACGTATTTAATGAGTGTTTTCATGATCAACCGCCCAAGCTCGAATACCGTTTGATTCCATGGCCCCAACTCAACTTCACAAGCAGCCATCCGCCGATGAGCCAAGCTCCGGCAATTCCCATCTGAAAGAGAAACTCCTCGTTACTCCACTTTCCTAACGCGTATTCCGTCGGTCCATAGACATAGAGGTAAAAAGGAGTCGACTTCCAGATCCAGGACATCTGCTCAGGGAAAATATTAAGTGGAATCAACTCTCCGCAGAGGAGACTTACGATCATGTTTTTCACCATGAGGATACTGTAGGACTCCTCCCAATAGAACGAAGCTGTCGCAAGAGCCGCGCCCAGTTGGTAATGAATGACGTTTCCAATAAACGCTAAACCCATCGCTCCAAACATGCGAACCGG
>JACPOE010000079.1 GCA_016185105.1 Bdellovibrio sp. | reverse complement strand
TCTCCTAATCCCTTTGGGGGTGTCTATGGCTGCGGGGCTACACCTGATCCCTTCCCGAACTCAGAAGTTAAGCCCGCACACGGCGATCCTAGTACCGAGGAAGCTCGGCGCTAACTTAGCTCGACGCCCCCATTTTTTTTTAATTTGTTCTAGATCTAATTGTCTGGAATTAGCTTCGATTTAAATCCCTTTGTTACTCTCTCTTCAATCGTGCGGATCTGCACATTTAATGCTTCAGAAAGTTCTCTAAATAGTAGTTTCTGTGTGCTTTCCTGGAGCTTGGTTACTTCCGGTGTTGGCACAATTTGCTTTTTCTTTAGTACGTGAAGGAAACTGGCTACTTTTGCTAAACCAAGTCCACCTTCTACTCGAATGCTATGCTCTAACTGGGGTTGGACTAGGCTCCAAGGGTCATGAGGATCAAAAAAGTATTCCCTGCTCAAAAGAAGCTTCATGGCAGTCTCTGCTTCTTCATGAGTCATCGGAGCTCTCATCCCTAGATCGCGTGCATTTGCAACCGGCACCCAGATCGCAGGTTCGGTTCTGTTCGAACGTGAAAACGAAGACCTACTGATTTCCAACTTGTAGAACCGGATCGTTTCTCCATTCATACTGCGAGTTTCGGTCTGGAGTACTCGGCACTTTCCGTGCATCGCGTAAATTACGTTAGCACCAGGTTGAAATTCAGAATCTGCTCTTTCAGGATGGGCTTGTGTATCCATACGGCCTCCCCGCGAACGCCATCCTCGGCGTTTTAATACTTTGGTTATAGTAGAGAATTCCTGAATACTGGTACGCTTGATCTTTGTGGAAAGAGTTTGGAAGTCCGTGGTTCAGCGATCAAACGGCCACGTATAAGGCTAGCAGATGGCCTGTGGCGTATCAATTGCTGAATGAGTGAATTTCTCCTTGCTTATTAGCTCGAAGTGTCAGAAACCAGATGCATTATGGGACGCGGACGAAAACAAAAAAGTCAAAAAATGAAGAACCGTAAACGCCAGGCTGCTAAGAAACGCAGCGCGAAAAAACACCGAGAAACGGTGCGTAAGTCGCGTTTAAGCTAATATCCTCCTTCGGTTCACCTGAAACCTTTTCCAGGCTCAAAAATTTTACTGTATCACTAAAGTCCTATGTGTCTTAGCCGATAGGTGTATTGTCTAGGCTAGAGGACTTTGGTGGGTAATCGAGCTTAGGCGACTTGACTGGGGACCGCTATCATTTGCCTGGACGTCTGAGGAGGCGTTCTGGGGTACAGCAACAGGTGGTAGTGGTCCTCGTCCTTTTTGTGATACTGCTCTCTTTTCGGAGAGCTTATGATCCAACTCAATCACATTGGAATAGCAGTCGATGATCTCGGGCGAATGGAGAAGTTGTTTTCAATTTTGGGAATGAAGATTTCCGAAGTTGAAGATGTCCCAGAGCAGGGGGTTAGGGCTCATTTTCTTCCGCTGCAGGGGGCTGCGGGCAGGCTTGAGTTGTTGGAAGGGGTTGACCCCAATGGGACGATAGCGAAGTTCTTAAAAAGTCGTGGCCCCGGGATTCATCACCTCTCCTTTTTGCTGCCAAAAGGAAAACTTCAACAAGTTTCGGATACGCTTCGCAATGAGGGGTTTCGTCTTATCTATTCAGAGCCGAAGCAGGGAGCCCATCAGATGAGGGTTAACTTTATTCATCCGGCAACTTGTGGTGGGATTCTCATTGAGGTGATGGAGCCGAGTTAGTGTACAATGGGCTGGATATGTCGATTCGAT
>JACPOE010000089.1 GCA_016185105.1 Bdellovibrio sp. | reverse complement strand
GTTAGCCCGTTTTTTCTCCTGATTTTTCATTCGGTTTTACGGCTTTTTCATCAACTCCGCCCTGGTTCACCATGGCCACTGCTTCTTTCCAAGCAGAGAGAAGCGTTTCTAGAAGTTTCTGTACCGTCAGAAGGTGCTCCTTGCTGTTTTCTAGATTGGCTTTCACCAACTGTTCGGTCATAAAATTATACAATCGTTCTAGATTTCGAGCAATGTCACCTCCTGCCTCGAAATCTAAGGTGTTCGAAAGCTCATTGATGATGTCGTGGGCTTTCCCTATTGAGGTGCCCTTTTGTGCATATTTCTTTTGGTCAATGGCGGCCGCAGCTTTCTTGAGGTGGTTAATGGCCCCTTCGTAAAGCATAATCAGGAGTTGTCCTCGGCTAGCGCTCTTGATTGCCATGTTCTTGTACTGATTTGCTCCGTATCCAGTCATAGTTTAATTTCTCCGGTTATCCGCCAATAAGTGAGTTAAGGCCGCCCCCTGCTGGCATAGTCGCTGTCAGGTACTGTTGCTGTTTTTGCATGTTGGCCAGGCTCCCCTCAAGTCGGGCAAACTGGCTGACTAGGTCCTGCTTCTTACGATCTAGAAATCGATTTTTCGTGTCGATTTGGCGATCAAGCTCCTTGATTTTGTCGTGGAGGCCCTGTTCTTTTACCCCTAAAAAGCTTTGTCCTGAGCCTGTGTAGGTGCCAACCAGTTCTCGCAAAGACGAGATAAGTCCGTCTGGAGAGGTAAAGGCTTCTGCAATTTTCCCAAAGTCGGCTTCCAGGTTTTTTTGGAATTTTTCGGTATTCATAGCTATTAAGCCGTTCTTTTCGAACGCGATGCCGATGTGGCTCATGTAGACCAGTGTCTCTTCGTCTTCTTCTGGGTGGGCCAAGTACCCTTCGTGGAAAATATTTCTAATAATATATTCTAATCCTTGAAGCGTGGAGTCACCGGCGAAAGTGGTGCTAGTGTCGCTGTTTTGATCAATGGCGTTTTGTTTGTAAATAAATTGGAGAATTTGGTTTACCTGATCCACCAAGCCTTTTACTTTTTGTGTAATTTTTGAATAGTCTTCAGTGATGTTGAGTGTAAATGGCTGGTCGGGGCGGGCCTGCTTCATATGGATGTTCACGCCCGGTAGAAAGTCGGTGACATCATTGCTTTCAATTTCAAACGGAAAGCCATCGATGAGGATTTGAGCATTGCTAGCGTCACGATCGTCGTCGATGAAAAAGTCCGCAGCTCCATCGAGGAAGTAGAATTGGGGATAATCGATTTGATTGCTTAGCCCGTCTTTTTTTGCGGTGATGAGAAGTTTCCATGGGGCGCTGGTGTCGGAGACATCTTTGACGACTGATGCCTGGACCTTAGAGTTCTGTTTTCGATTGATGAGAGAAGCAATTCCTCGGAGACTTGAGCTCTTATCATCAATAAAGATTTCAGCTGAATCTCCAGTGGCTAGTTCCATAGTGATAAAGCCCATTCCTAAAATAGGCTCGTCTGGATCTGCGAAACCGTTGGAGACGCTTGAGCTTCGTTGGGCTAGCTCGTCTATTTCAATGTCGTACCTGCCGGTTTCAGCGCGGTCTTTGTCTAGCGTGACAGATATCAGATTTTCGCCGTCTCCTAGATCAGCCTTAAGCTCTCGAAATTTGTGGAAGGTGGACATGTCGGCCAGGAGTTTGTCCATGGCTGTGACTTTTCCACGAAACTCCTGGAAGAGCTTTAAGCGAGCTTCTTGTTTCGCTTTTCTGCCTTCCAAAGATCGAATCGGTTGGCCTTCCGCCTCGATGATTTTGCTGATTGCCCCGGCGAACTGACCGCCACCCCCGGGGTCAACTCTAAGTCCCACCAGTCCTCCTGACCTGCGGATACCCCCGAATGAGCTTCATGCTCGCATGGGGACCCTTGTCATTAATTATGGCAGACTCTATTAGTTTTTAAACCGGCAGAATTTTCCCTGCAGAAAAGAGCAAGGAAGCGGGCCTAGGCAACGATCAATCGGTAGCAATAAAGCGACCGTTTTTGACGGTGATCAGTCTCAGATTGCGGAAAAACTGACCGTCTCGAAAGGTTAGCTTCCCGGTAACGCCGCTGAACCCCTTAGTTTCACGCAAACGATTCCGAAGCTCAGCCCTACCCATGATGGGAGACTCAGTCAGAATCTGTTTTAAAAGACTCCCTGCGTCAAAAGAAAGAGCTTCAATAGATCCCGGCTCTTGGTCAAAGGTCTTGCGGTATCCATCAATAAACTTCTTTGCAGTCGGAGACATATTGTCGGGGTAAAAGGCCTCAACAAAAGCAGCGTCTTCAGCTTGGGACTGTGTACGATTGATAAATTCAGGCGAATTCCATGCTGCAGTGCCTAAAAACCGCACCTTTTCAACGTCACGATAAGCAAATGTTGGGATAATTTGGCCTGCCACTTTGGCTTCATCTGGAATAAATACCGCGTCATAATCAACGATGGGATGAAGTGCGAAATATTGCTCGGTGCGCCGCGTTCGTTTTTTGATTTTTAGTTCGTCACGGTCTTTTGCTTTTTGATCTAATTCTCTCTGACGCGCATTGGTGTAGAAGAGTCCTGAGAGTTTGTCGACTGGCTGCCTGAAATCAGTCTCTCCAACATTATAAGACTCTGATCCGACGACCTTACCGCCGAGGGTCTCAACCGCATCCCAGAAAAACTGGGCAATCTCTTGACCCATCTTGTCATTAGGCGTGAGGATGGCAAACTTTTTGAGGTTCATTTTTTCAATCGCAAAACGTGCAATCTCAAACGCTTGAATCTGTTGTGTCAGGCCGGCTTGGAATACAAAATCCATCGGGGGAGTTTCGCGGCGGGCCAAAGACAATAATGGTACCCCTAGGTCTCTGGCTTTTTGGGCGATGGGTTCAATCCCCTTGCTGAGCATAGGTCCGATAACCGCTACGACATGGTGTTGGAAAACCAAACGCTCTAGTGCTTTGACGGCCTGTGCAGGCTCGTCTCCGGAATCCTCAATCACTAAGGTGAAAGAGTCTCCCCCTTTTGGGCCAAAAATATCGAAAGCCAGTTCTAGTCCTTGAATTGCTTTATTGCCAAATTTTGAATACTTCCCTGTGACTGGAAGTAAAACTCCGATGGCCCGCGAATCCGTCGC
>JACPOE010000088.1 GCA_016185105.1 Bdellovibrio sp. | reverse complement strand
AAGATCCGAGTTCAGGCACTCAATGGATTGGTCGCGTTCCTTTTGGAATCGTGAAATACACCGAAAAACAATCCGACGGCACCTTGAGCTTAGAACTCGATCACTTCGGTCCTTAAGCTTTTTTAAAGCTAATCGTAAAGATCGGGAGCGACTGAGTAGAGGCATTTGGCTCGGCCTTCGTCGTTCTCTTGCAACGCTTCTTTGATTTGAGGGCCACTTGTTCCGTTTTGCGAATTCACGAAAACGCTCAAAACGGGGTACATCACCGCTTTCTTATAAGGATGATCATCGGCCAACTTCAAGCATCCAGCGAAGTCGTCTCTTCCTCCGTTTTGAAGACAGCTGTGATCCAGTCCGGTCGAATGACCGAGTTCGTGGAGAAGCACACTCTGAAGCTGGCTTGCGTTGACGTAATTGGGATTGATGATGACGACTTGCTTACTGAGTTTTTCGCCGGCACGGCATCTAACCGTGACACCTGGGTTCGCTGAAGTGAGGTCCATTGATTTCCAGCGGTCAGCGCTCGTCTCACGGATAATGGAGAACTGTCCTGTGGACGACCCAATGAATCCGCAGTCACTAATGCTGTTAGGCTCTTCACCTGAGGTGATGTCGGTCACTTCGACTTCATAGAAATCGCGTTTGAATTCAGGAGTGCTCCACTCATTCCAGGTTTTGATTGCGCCTTGAACTTTTTCCAATTCAGCATCGGTAAATCTCGAATCGACTCTCACTTTGACTGTATTTTTGTAATCCATCGGGGGCATGAAAGTCCCCCACTGATCTTTGGACCAACCGCAGGCTTGGCCTGGATTCGGCGGAGAGCAGGCGAAGCAGAGAACGAGAAGGACCAAGCTGAGGAGTCCTTTTGAAATTCGTTCTCGGTTGCTTCGTTTTAAGATCACTCTCTGGGGTCCTTTCGTAGGCTCTGAAATTGATGCGGCGTGTAAATAAATTCTGCCTGATGTTTAGACAAATACAACCAAATTTCCCCGTTATTTCAAACTGTTCAGCTTGGAATACACCTGTCAAATCCTTAGACAGTCTGTAATAATCTGAGCCGCACCTTGAGCAAAAAGATGAAACCCAGACGCAGGAAACCCTGCGTGAAAACACGACGGTGAAAGTGATGAAAATCTCAAATCTCTTCTTGTCCCTGATTTTGTTGGCCTCCGTTTTCACGGCTTCTCTTGCGTCAACGACTTCTGCCTTTGCTCAAACCAATCCCGATGCCAACGACGCGGTCAAAAAAGGCCAAGTCAATTTGGAAGGCTTAAGCCAAGGCCTAGAGATGATCGAAAAAAGGTATGGCGTCGAGTGCAACACAGGTGCTCCGAAACACTTTTGCCTCAAAATTTCGAAATGGATCCCGTTTTGTTTTGAAACGCACAAAACGGCCTGCACCAAACCCGGCTCTAGACTTGAGATCAAAACTCGCTCCTATTTCTCAAATCATCTTTTTACTTCAGTAGGCGTGGTGAGTCCTGCGTTCAGAATGACGAAGGTCCTTCTCAAAGAAAAAGGAAACCGACTGTTGCCGATCGATGGAACAAACCCAGAGACGCACCGCTTAGGCTCTGAGATCGAAGACGGAATCCGAATGAGCTTAAGCGAGAAGAATCTCACCTGCGAAGACTCACCGATCAAACGCTGGCTCTGCGCTGGGCCGAAACCAAAGTTCTTAGGCCTGCACTGCCACTCTAGAGCGCACTGGTCATGTAAAAGTGGCGAAAGCAACGAGTCTGAAAAAATCAGTTTCGTCTCACGCGTGATTGCAAAATCCCAACGCGTGAATCACAAAAGTATTCCGGTGCCTGGCACTGAGACCTTGAAAAAAATCAGAATCCTGACCCGCTCCACAAAGTAGACCTAAGACAGTCCAACAATATAAGCGATCCAGGAGTAAGCGTTGTCGCCCTCTTGCGCGCGGTAGTACTCGCCAGTGCCTTCGTCCCTGTGCGAAGACTCCCAGTATACTTCGGCCGATTTAAAGCCCGCATCTAAAAGTGCATCTTTCAATTCCGGAATCGACCACAGGCGCCAGTCGTATTCAAAAGCATCTTCTAAGACTTTTCCAGAAGCCAATCTGAAGTGAATCGCGTACTGACCGCGGTTGTTTACGGGATCAAAAGACTTCTGGTCCCAAACGTAGGTGAACTCCCTTTTTCCATCCTTCTTGAAAACCTTGCGTTCTTTGATCGACTCGATCATTCCCGGCCCGCCTGCGGCCTCTAAAATCAAAATGCCGTCTTTTCGGAGCGACTTCTTTGCGGCCTTGAAATAATCGATCAGTATTTTTCGTTCCTTGAAAATGAAAAATGAGAAATTGCAGGCTGCTATAAAATCAAAATCAGGTTTCGAAGCTTCGAGAACGTTCTT
>JACPOE010000077.1 GCA_016185105.1 Bdellovibrio sp. | reverse complement strand
GCTCGAGTTCCCGAAGAATTTCGTAAGCAACAGTCTGTTTCGCTTTTACAAAACCTTTTCCTTCACAATGAGTGCAGGACTCGCAAAGGGTGCGCACAATAGTATCTCGCGTTCGCTTGCGGGTCATTTCCACCAAGCCAAGCTCTGAAATCTTCAAAATAGTAGGACGCGCCCGGTCCCGACTCAGAGCATCTTCCAAGGCTCGATAAACTCTTTGTTTGTTTTCATCTTTCTCCATATCGATCAGATCGAGAATGATGATGCCTCCACAATTGCGGAGTCTCAACTGATAGGCAATCTCTTGAACCGCTTCCAAGTTTGTCTTTAAAATCGTGTCTTCAAGATTTTTCTTACCCACATACCGCCCGGTATTGACGTCGATGGCAACGAGCGCCTCGGCTTGATCAATCACGATATAACCGCCGGATTTCAGCCAAACCTTGCGCTCTAGCGCTCGGGATAACTCGGTGGAAATATTATAAGCGTCAAAAACGGGAATATCTCCGTGGTACAATTCTACTTTTTGTTTTAATGGCGGCATGAAATGAGAAACAAAACGTTGAATCTCATTGTAATGGTAACGAGAGTCCACAATCACTTTGTCGATGTCCTCGTTCACCCAGTCTCGAATCGCCCTTAGAACAGCATTCAAATCTTCATAAACTAGTGCAGGAGCGGTAACTTCAGCCGCCTTTTCCCGTATCTCATTCCAAAGATGGGTTAGATACTCGATGTCTTGCTTAATTCTTTTTTCGCTCTGCTGTTTGCCACTAGCAGTTCTAACAATAAATCCTAGATTTCTAGGACGATTGCGCTCGACATACTCTCTTAGTCTGCGCCTTTCATCTTCTCTTTCAATTCGACGAGAAACCCCGACATGGTCAATCGTGGGCATACAAACCAGATGTCTGCCGGGAAGACTGATATGACAAGTCAACCTAGCACCTTTTGTTGCAATCGGGTCCTTTGCGACCTGAACTAGCACTTCTTGACCTTCCTTAAGAAGATCTTGAATATTCACTTGATTTCGAATCGGGCGACTAGAGGTCTTTGGACGAATTCTCCGATCCCTGGATCTCTGAGATCGGAACTCTGCCTTGTGTTCACCCCGTTCAGAGGTATTGGGAACTACAACTCTTCTCTCTCCATTAGCCTCTTGAGAGCCTGTCTCTGGACGATTCACCTCAGAATCCGCAGACTCTTGGTCTGAATTTTGGTTAGCGACGCCCGAACGATCGGAATCTAAATTCCCGGTATCCGCAACCTGATCGTGGAAATTTTCCGGATAGTTTTCTGGAAAGTTCTCTGGGTATTTGACGTTGGCCTGGACCGGAGTCTGGCCTTCAGAACCTTTCTTTCGGAACCGTCCTCCACCCCTTCTTCCACGCCTATGTCTCTTTCTCTGTGCGTGAGGCTCACGTTCCGATGAAGGCGCAGCGTCTGCACCCACTTCTGCTTCTTGGGAGTCCCCGGGGGTGCTATCCTTGGTCGCGGATGTTTCTGGAGCAATGGTACCTTCGGGCTGTGTGCTCTCAGAAGATTCTCCGTCTTTATCGTTTGGGTCTCTCCCCATTTCTGCCGGTCCGTGATCATCATCATCTGAGTCTTCTTCCGAATCATCGTGGTCTTCGCCACGGAGTGGATCTGACTCAATTTCATCCTCAGACACTTCTGCTTGTGGATCTTCGGCAGTGGGATTCTGTCCCTCTCCTAAAGGCGAAGGCTCTCTCGAATCTGGAGTCTGAGAGAGCGCCTCCTGAGGTGAGCCCTCCTGACCAGTTGCAGAGGAGGAACTCTCGCCCGTGGCCCCGACTTCACGCGCCACTGGCCCCACAATCTGTGCGGGCTCTTTCTGGCCAGAACGTTCTGCTTCCGATGCCCGGACTTCGGCAGAAACATTCGCCCGAGGTGCGCCTTCTACTTCTTCCCAAACTTCTGAATGCACATAAACATCGTCCACGTAAAGAAACGCGGCTTTCTCTAGACCAATGTCCACAAAGGCCGCTTGCATTCCGGGCAGGACCCGAGTCACTCGCCCCTTGTAAATATTTCCTACAATTCCTTTTCCTGACGCTCTTTCAATGAGCAGTTCTTGAATCTCGCCATCTTCCATCAGAGCAATTCTAGTCTCAGGTAAAGAGGCATTTATAATCAGTTCGTTCGCCATGACGACTCCCATCATCCCATGTGCAGGCGATCTTTGACCATTTAGATCAGGCTAGATCACCTAGTTCGGGAAACCGTGACATGGAGGCGAGGACGGAGAAGGGCACAAAGTGCCACTGGGGTTATGAAGCCCCGTGAAACAAACTTTGTGAGTCTGAAGCGTTTAGAAATTTTAAAAAACGAACCCCTTGCGAATGATCTGATCGAGTTAATAAACTAAACCTCGTCCGAACGAACGCTTCGTCAAGCTGAAATACTAGCTGATTATCGAGTTGACTCTTACAGGGCAACGTTGCTGCTCCCAAAACCCTACCCACGGCCATGCTGATGCCGACGGTTTCAAAAAATTATTTTCCGCATTGGTATGCGCTTCGCGCGACACCGAGACCTTGGTCTCGATGATCCTAAGTTGGGTGTATTCACCAAACTCTCATTCCAAACGGGCTCGAAGACTTTTTTACACTTTTTCTTCGACCTTCTTCCTTTAAGCGTAGCGAATCCACCTTGACACTTCAAGTAAAAAGTAGGATTTTTGCCAGTCGCGGCGCAACGAAAAGGGATTTTGAAATTTAGGGGGACCCCCATCTCATAAACACGCCCTGAGGTAAAATGTCTTTAAATTCATTGGTTGATCAGATTACAGACGCAGTGCGAGAGAGCCTTGTCCAACTTGGAGTCTCGCCTTCTACCCCACCGAACTGGAGCCAGTTTTTGAACCGTCAAAAAACAACGATTCAAAGTCCCGCCGGAGATGGAAGCCTTGCCTCGAAAATTGACCACACACTTTTGAAACCAGACGCTACTCATGCAGAAATTGAAAAGACCTGCAAAGAAGCCATTGAAAATCGATTTGCAACGGTATGTGTAAATTCCACCCACATTGGCCAAGTTGCTGAACTTCTTAAGGGAACCTCTGTACTTCCTATCGCGGTAGTCGGCTTTCCTCTAGGAGCTGCCTCTAGCGCCTCCAAAGCATTCGAAACACGGGAAGCAGTAAAAAGCGGCGCCAAAGAAATCGATATGGTGATCCAAATAGGCGCTTTGAAAAGCAAAGACTACGCTATGGTTTTTGCTGACATCGTTCAGGTCGTAGAAGCTGCGGCCCCTCATCCAGTCAAGGTCATCTTGGAAACTTCTGGCCTTACCCAGGACGAAAAAATTATTGGCTGTGCCCTCGCAAAGGCTGCAGGAGCTGCTTTTGTAAAAACCAGCACAGGTTTTGGTTCAGGAGGCGCGACCGTTGAAGATGTGAGCCTGATGCGCAAGATTGTTGGGCCTGAAATGGGAGTCAAAGCTTCCGGAGGAATCAGGACGTTCGAAGATGCTAACCGAATGATCGCAGCTGGAGCCACCCGACTGGGGTGTTCAGCAAGTGTGGCTATCGTCAATCAAGCAGCCTCCGGGAAGAAAAGCGAAACACCTCAGGCGAACGGGTCTTACTAACTTAAGGCTAACTAAGGCTAAGGCTATGAAAAAACACAAGCGGGTAATTTGGATTGTTTTGGATGGAGTAGGCGCTGGAGAACTTCCGGATGCAGCCACCTACGGCGACCAAGGTTCTGATACTCTCGGGAATCTGTCTCGATCCTTTTTAAAACAGCTAGGAAGACCTCTTTCTCTTCCCAACCTTCAAAACTGGGGTCTTGGAAATATTACCCCAATGGAAGGCCTCCCTCCCCTGAAGAACGGCGAGGGCATCGGTGCATTTGGTCGAGCCGCTGAACTTTCCCGAGGCAAAGATACGACATCCGGACACTGGGAAATGGCTGGACTGGTTCTAGAGAAACCTTTTGCAACCTACCCAAACGGCTTTTCTGACGAAGTTGTTAACCGCTGGATTCAAGAAAACCACCTTCCCGGTGTGCTGGGGAATTGCACGGCTAGTGGCACGGAAATCATCGACCGTTTCGGGGCAGAGCACATTCGCACTGGTAAGCCGATTCTCTACACAAGCGCCGACAGCGTCTGGCAAGTAGCAGCACATGAAGAAACTTTTGGTCTTGATCGTCTCTATCAAGTTTGTAAGTCCGCACGCCTGATTTGCAATGATCTTCAAGTGGGTCGAGTAATTGCCCGTCCCTTTGTGGGTAATCCAGAGAAAGGACAGCCTTTCAAAAGAACCTACCACCGCAAAGACTACGCTCAAAAACCATTTGAGCCTACCTACCTGGACCTTCTAAATAAAAATGGAATCGCTACCTTTGGGATCGGTAAGATTTCTAATATTTACGCTGGACAGGGAGTTGCATCGAACCAAGACACCGAAGGCAACACCGATGGCCTTAAAGTTTTGTTAAATTCACTCAAAGACTCTAAGCGAGACGGCCTGATTTTTTGTAATCTTATCGATTTTGATATGCTGTACGGCCATCGCCGCGACGTCAAAGGCTTTGGCTTGGCCCTTGAAGAATTTGATCAGAAGTTACCAGAACTCTTTCAAGCTCTACAGCCAGACGACCTAGTTCTGATTACAGCAGACCATGGAAATGACCCAACCTACCGAGGAACCGATCATACACGAGAGTACGTTCCCATCCTGGCTTACTCCCCCATTTATTCTGCTAATGCCCAAGGCGCACTGAACCTCGGAACGTTAGAAAGCTTTGCTGATCTAGGAGCAACAGTTTGCGATGCGCTCCTCGGAAGTTCGCTTTCTGGTTCGCCCCGGAAATTGGCCGGACAGTCCTTTTTGAAAAGGCTTTCAAAGCCTCAGGCGGGAAAAAATCAAGGATGAAATCCTCCCGAAAAAAAAACGCTGCTAAGAGCCCGACCCATTCTTTTGCGCCCTCTTGGCTGATTGAAAGGAAAAGAGACGGACACGAACTCACTCCTGAAGAGATACTAGCATTTGTACGCGGGGTGACCGACGGGACGTTCGCCGATTACCAGGCAACGGCTTTCCTAATGGCAGTTTTTTTTCAGGGAATGAGCCTTCGGGAAACCTGTGCCCTGACTGAAACAATGCTCGCCAGTGGTGAGCGTTACGATTTTAGCCACCTCGCCGGTCCGTTTGTGGATAAACATTCTACAGGTGGAGTTGGCGACAAAGTCTCGGTAATTCTAGCTCCTTTGGCAGCCGCGTGCGGAGTGAAAGTTCCGATGATGTCAGGCAGGGGCCTGGGTGCGACCGGTGGGACTCTCGATAAGCTCGAATCAATTCCCGGTTTTCAAACTCAGCTGAGCAGTGGGCGTTTTGAGGAACTGTTAGTCTCTTTAGGATGTGGGATGATCGGACAGAGCGCGACCATTGTTCCTGCTGACAAAAAACTTTACGCCCTTCGCGATGTCACAGCGACAGTGGAATGCGTACCCCTAATCGTCGCCTCTATTTTGTCAAAAAAGCTGGCCGAAGGGGCACAGAGCCTAGTCTTGGATGTCAAGGTTGGCAGTGGCGCCTTTATGAAAACTCGACATCGGGCAAGAACCTTAGCAAAAGCGTTAATTACGGTCTCAAAGCATCTGGGCTTGCCTTGCCGGGCCTTGATTACCAACATGGACCAACCTCTAGGGTATGCAGTCGGAAATGCACTCGAAATCAAAGAGTGTGTTGAAATCTTGAGGAATACAAAAACTAACGATTTGCCTTCAGCAGATTTGAAAGAACTCACCGTACAGCTTTGCGCCCACATGTTGGATATTTCCGGAAGAGTTCGGAACCTCGCCGAGGGGAGAAAACTGGCCCATTCTAAGCTCGCAGATGGAAGCGCTTGGGAAATTTTTAAGAAACTTGTGGAAGCTCAAGGGGGAGAACTCCGTGCCATCGAGGAGGCTCCGTTCCTCCACCACAAAGCGCCACGCCAGACTCCGATTTTGGCAGACCGTTCTGGCCACCTTGTTAGAACGGATGCGGGAATCATCGGAAAAATTCTGATCGAACTAGGAGGGGGTCGAAAAAAAGCCTCTGATACCGTTAATCCCAGCGTCGGGCTGGTCTTCCACAAAAAGACCGGATCCCGAGTAAAAATGGGAGAAACACTCGCAGTGATTCACAGCGAGAACGACGCAGATTTGTCCGAGATTGAAAGCCTCTTCCGAAGCGCCATTGAGATTTCTAACACCAGAAAAGCCGGCCCAAAACTAATTTTTGAGCGACTCTAAGAACGAAAACCAGGTTATCCATGTCGAAATCACCGAACACAATTTACGAAAGAATGAAAGAAACAGTCGCCGCGATTGAACGTAGATCAACCATCAAGCCCTCTATTGGGGTGATTCTAGGATCTGGACTGGGTTCAATTGCTGAAAAAATGACTGAGGTTGTTTCAATTCCCTATGCTGAAATTCCTCATTTTTATCCAACGTCAGTTGAGGGCCATACAGGGTTGTTACTCCTAGGAAAACTGAGCGGAGTTCCTGTGGTGATGTTGCAAGGAAGATTCCATTTTTATGAAGGATACTCCATGGAGGAAGTGGTCTTTCCAACCCGGACCATCTGTGCGCTTGGAATTCAGACACTCATTTTGACCAACGCTGCCGGTGGAATTAATACCCAGTTCCGCCCAGGTGATCTGATGATTATTGAAGATCACATTAATTTAATGGGGGACAACCCCCTTAAAGGCCCCAACCTCTCTCAACTGGGGCCGCGTTTTCCGGACCTCTCGGAAGCGTACAGCAAAGTTTGTATTGAGACTTTTAAGTCGGCTGCCAATGAACACCAAATTCCTATCAAACAAGGTATTTACGCGGGACTGCTTGGACCTACCTATGAAACCCCGGCGGAAGTGCGGATGCTTCGAACCCTCGGAGTAGATGCGGTGGGAATGTCCACGGTCCCTGAAAGTATCGCCGCCAACCATCTTGGAGTCCAAGTCTGCGGAGTCAGCTGCATCACCAATCTCGCGGCTGGACTTTCACCCCACAAATTGTCTCACCAGGAAGTTATGGAAGTATCAAAGGTCGGCGCAGAGAAACTCAAACGTCTACTGACAACTGTTATTCCGCGCCTCACCCACAAAGGAGCAACATCACAATGACTATGGATATCAGCTCGGCCCCACTAGCGATTAAGGACTTATTCAAGGCAGCCCTGTTAGTACGAGAAAAGGCACATTCGCCCTACAGCGGCTTTAAAGTTGGAGCTGCTATTAGAACGGCCCAAGGGCAGACCTTTACTGGCTGCAATGTCGAAAACTCTTCCTACGGCGGATCTAACTGCGCTGAACGCGTTGCCATTCAAAAAGCGGTCAGCGAAACAGAGAACCTTGAGATCGTAGAAATCATGGTAGTCACCGACGCGAATCCACCTTGGCCGCCGTGTGGACTTTGTAGGCAAGTGATGGTCGAATTTGGCACTCAAATTAAAATCTACTGCTCCAGCACCCAAGGGGCTTATGCGGAATATACTTTAAACGAGCTTTTACCCAATGCGTTCACGCCCTCAAACCTTAAAAAATAGAACACGTAAACAGAGTCAGACATTTTGGATCAGCGGAGGCACGGTATTTACGCTCAACCGAAGAGATGCGGGTCGAGCGTTAAAAAAAGCTCATCTTCGAATTACTGACGGCAGAATTGCCGAGATTACTGACAGGCTACCAAGAAGCGCCCTCACTCAGGAAAAAGTCGTTTCCGCTGACGGCCTCACTTTATTACCTGGATTTATTCAATGCCACGTCCACCTCTGCCAGACCCTGTTTAGAAATCAAGCCGATGATCTTGAACTCTTGGATTGGCTGTCTCAAAGAATCTGGCCACGCGAAGGAGCCCATACACCCACCACATTAAGAACTAGCGCTGAATTGGGCATCTACGAACTTATCAGTTCTGGCACCACCTGCGTTCTAGACATGGGCACTGTTCGCCATACTGACGAAATTTTTAAGGCCGCCAGGGACCTGGGAATTCGGGCAAATATCGGAAAGTGCCTAATGGATCACCCAGGCAGAACACCCGAATGTTTAAGAGATCAATCAACTGTCGACGCTCTGGAAGAAGCTGAACGGCTCATTAAAAAATGGAATGGCACCGAGAACGATCGGATCCGAGCCAGCTATGCACCTCGCTTTGTTATTTCTTGCACTGAGGAATTGCTCAAAAAGGTAGCCCAAAAATCGCGTGAAAATGGCATCCTGATTCATACCCATGCCAGTGAGAACACAAAGGAAGTTGAGCTGGTCCGAAAATTATTCAATCAGGAAAATATAGAATACCTTCATCATCTGGGGTTGACCTCGGATCGGTTGGTCCTAGCCCACAGCATTTGGTTAAATGAGAAAGAGAAACAAATTCTTAAGGAAACTGGGACTCACGTTGTTCACTGCCCCAGTTCAAACCTGAAAATTGCCTCCGGAATCGCCCCCATTCCAGAGCTTCTCCGGATGGGAGTAAACGTTTCTCTGGGTGCTGACGGAGCCCCCTGTAATAATAACTTGAATATGTTTCAGGAAATGCGTTTAGCCGCCCTGATTCACAAGCCCGGACAAGGTCCGAGATCTATGAAAGCCTTAGAAACCCTAGAGCTTGCCACCCTTGGGGGCGCTAAGGCCTTGAATTGGCAGAATGAAATTGGATCCATTGAGGTTGGAAAAAAGGCAGACCTGATCGCCTTGGACCTAAATAACCCCGAAAACAGTGTCCCCGAGCAGAGCACCTTAAACCCTGAAGCCGTAGCAGCCAGCATCGTCTATTGCAGCCAGCCCGCCCATCTAAAATGGACGATGGTAGAGGGTCGGATGCTGTATTCAAACGGGAAAGTTAAGGGAATTGATAAGACCGCTCTTATGAAGAGGGTGCGGCGAGACCAGCGAACTATTCTAAGAGTAATCGATGGTAACTTATCCAAATAATCTTGACAGTTTCAGGTGATTAGGGCAACTTGCAGCGTCTATGTACGCAGTCATTGAATCTGGTGGAAAACAGTATCGTGTGCAACCTGGCGACTTCTTGCAAGTCGAGAAGATTCTTGGTGAAGAAGGGTCAAATGTTACCCTCAGCCAAGTTCTGTTCTTCTCAAAAGGCGGAAGTGAAGACGCCCAAATTCAGCTTGGCAAGCCTTATTTGACAGGCGCTACCGTTCAGGCGGAAATTGTTGGCCAAGGGCGTGGGGAAAAAATCCTCATTGTCAAAATGAAACGCCGCAAACAATACCGAAGAACACAAGGTCATCGCCAAGAGTACACACAGCTTCTTATTACTGAAGTTGCAAACGGCGCCGGTGCAAAACTAACTTTGGCCGCCGATGAAAAGAAACAAAAGCTTGGAAAATTCCAGTCTCACTTGAAACCTAGGGGATTAGCATCAACCCCCAAGACTTTGGGTTCAAGAGTAAGAATGAAGAAAGCAGCAGCTGAAAAAGCCAAGACTACCAAGTCTGCGTAATTGGCTGTCGAAGAGAGGTTTGAGTCATGGCACATAAAAAAGCGGGTGGTAGTTCTAAGAACGGTCGCGATAGTAATCCAAAAATGCGCGGTGTGAAGCGCTTTGGTGGACAGCTGGTTAACGCTGGCGAAATTTTGGTGCGACAAGTAGGGACCAAGTTTCATCCAGGCCGTAACGTTGGCTTGGGTCGGGACTTTACTCTTTATTCGATGATCGAAGGCGTTGTGACCTTTGAACGTCACGACAAGAAACGTAAACGGGTTTCTGTCTATCCCGCAGCGACTCCAGCGGCTTAATTAGCCGGTAATAGGAGCGTCTGAAGCAGTCAAAAGGACAGTAAGATACTCCTATGCGTTTTATTGACGAAGCTAAAATCAAAATATCAGCAGGCAAGGGCGGACCTGGGTGTATCAGTTTCCGAAGGGAGACGTTCATTCCTCGTGGCGGTCCAGACGGCGGAGATGGCGGCGCCGGCGGCGATGTCATTTTCAGAGCCTCTGCACAATTGGGAACCCTTCAAGATTTCCGGTTCAAAAGAATTTATCGCGCACAAGATGGCGTCCACGGGTCTGGAGCAAACAAGGCAGGCCGTGATGGGGAAGATATCGTAATTCGCGTTCCTGTCGGGACAGTAGTTAAAGACACTGGTACCGGAGAAGTTCTGATCGATTTTTCTCACGACGGAGAAGAATGGATTGCCTGTAAAGGGGGCCGAGGGGGCAAGGGAAATGCTCACTTTGTGACCTCTACTCACCAGGCTCCAAAATTTGCACAGCCAGGTGAAGAAGGCACTCATCTCGAAGTTTCTCTAGAATTGAAGCTTCTAGCCGATGTAGGGATTATTGGATTTCCAAACGTCGGAAAATCTACTCTGATTTCTAGAATTAGCGCGGCGAAACCCAAAATTGCAGACTATGCTTTTACGACTCTGACTCCTCACTTGGGAGTAGTCTCGGCGGGCGATAAATCTTTTGTGGTCGCCGACATTCCAGGACTTGTCGAGGGAGCCCACAAAGGTTACGGACTGGGTCACCGGTTTCTCAAACACATCGAAAGAACCCACGTTTTTATCCATCTTTTAGATGCTACCTTACTGCTGGATACCGTTCCGGAAGATGCAGCCTCCGAAACAGATGCTGTCTTGGCCAAGCATGGATTGACCATTGAAACCCTTTTTCAAAGGTATCTGGCCATCAGGAATGAATTGGGTCTTTTTAACGAAAAACTCCTCCATAAGCCTGAAATTATAGTTTTAAACAAAGTAGATGCCCTAGCCTTGGACTCAGATCAGGTGGAAGCCGTTCAAAAGGCGCTCCGCCAAAGAGTTCACTCGGCTCGGGGTACAGCGCCCATCAAAGACGAGCCT
>JACPOE010000076.1 GCA_016185105.1 Bdellovibrio sp. | reverse complement strand
GTCATACCGCTTCACCCGGAGGAGCCCAGAAGCTTACCGCAGAAACTCTGGGTGTGATGCTACACGTTATGAACCAAAGCCTGCGGGCGCAAGCCACAGGCCTAAAACTTCAGGCTCAAGCCCTCGCAATCCAGAATCACAAAGAAAAAGAAGGCTCCAGACAGTTGGTGGCCGATTCAGAAAGTCTTTCGGCCTCAATGAAGTCTGAACCCCTCAATTTCAGCATTCCGAGGCTTTAATTTATGACCGATATCAGTTGGCTCTCAAATCAAGCTCACCAAGTTCATGGCGTTTTCATGTCGCTTTTTTACGCACTAGTGACTGTGCTTTTGGCACTCGGAGTCTTCGTTGAATACTTCAAGTGGCCGCTAGGAGGAATGCCTTCGTTTTCAGTGCTTGTTGGCAGAGCACTCGTAGCAGCAATTCTTCTCCACACTTATCCTCAGGTCTCAAACACCATTGCTGATATCAGCGATAGCCTTTCCAAACAGCTGGGTGACTTGAATCAATTTAAATTGGTCCTTTCCAGTATGGGGGATCATCTCAAAACTTTGACTTTTTCATGGGTCTCAGTACGTGACGCGCAGACTATGATTTTTTCTTTTGTCACATTTTTTCTACTCTACTTTTCGGTTCATGTGGTCGAGGCTTTTCTTCTCTACGCATGGGTCATGCTCTATATTTTCTCGCCAGTACTCATCGCTCTCTTTGTCCTGCCAGCCACCGCTGGAGCAACAAAAGCTGTTTATCGAACTTTACTTGAAATGAGCTGTTGGAAAATCGTTTGGTCTGTTCTCGCTACACTCCTATGGAGTACGGCCTTGAGTGACATAAACAAACCCGGTCATGACATTAATTTTCTGACCTCGGTTTGTTTTAATTTAATTCTGGCCGGCTCAGTGCTGTTAACTCCGATCGTCGTACATTCTCTCGCTAATTCTGGACTGTCAGGAATGGCTAAAACAGTGGGAGCTATTACTGTTGGAGCCGCTACCCTGAGTCCAGGAAAGGTCGCCTCTTCAGTTGGAAGCGCTTTAAGAAGAGTAAAAACGGTCGCAAGTGCAGCCTCGGAACACGTAAAAGGCCGATATTTTAGCGGTTCCAGGAAGTCTTTTCGGCCTAAAAGTGGTGCCGCCTTTAAAGCGAAGACTGCCAAGGCTCCTCACGTCGATAAAGGTAAGAATCTTTCTGCAAATAGACCCGCACGATATCCCGATGAGATTCTAAAAGCCGAGTCCTCGACAGGAGCAAGTAAAAATCAACCGAAGGCCCAAAAACGAATCCCTCATCGACCCAGAAATCCTCAGAAAGGAATAAGTCATGAAGTATAACGTCGCTTGGGCCAATACCGCTGCTCAAAATGTGAGCCTTAAGGTTGCCCTGCTGGTTCTTTGTCTTATAGCAATTGTATTGACGTTGTTAGTCGCTAAGCTTTCGGCTCGCAAACCTATCATCATTGATCGCGCCTGTTTTTCCTCAGTTATAGAAGGGTCTCAAAACGAACATAGTGCAAATGAGATTGAAGCATTCGTTCGAGAAGCGATTCGCCAACGGTTCAATTCAGACGCAAATCCCGTTCCCGATTATTTATCGCCTGACGAACTAGCAGCTCGTAATCAGGAACAGAAAGAACTCTCAAGTCGCACGATGTCCCAAACCGTAATAGTCCGTGCAATTAAAGCAAACGGAAATGCCATCGTCATTGACGCAGATCGACTTATAGCTGTTGCCCAGATCCGCTCAGCATTTGAATTCCCGCTAACTGCCACACTGAATAGCACTCCACGAAGTGTGAATAACCCCTATGGATTGCAGCTCTTAAAAACAATTCAGCCCAAAACGGAGCAAAAATGAACAAATCTCCCGGCTTTCTCGATATCGATACCTTTGCACTCATTGTTTTTGGAATTGTAACCACTCTTTTTTGCGTAACCCATTTGCACGCGGGCGAAGTCCGCACGATAAAACTCAATCAAACCACCGTTGGTACCATCTATGTCACACCCGGCAGAAGCACCGTACTGAGCTTTCCTACAAAGCCCGCTAAGGTCGTTTTAGGCAACCAGGGCGTATTTGCGATCGAATATGTGGAGAGTGACCTGGCAATCGCGGCATTATCGGCTGCCTCGCATTCAGATCTCTTTGTCTACCTCGATGGAAGGCGCTTTGCGTTCAATCTAGTAACAGTTTCGAAGGGCGGAGATACCATCGTTCTTGTTCGAGATGCTGTCGAAGGCCCACCCGTTATGGTTTTTCAGAGAAAAACTCCTAAACTCCGGTCCGGTGTTCCGAGGAAGGCATTCCATGAATGAGGAAATTCGCGTTTCGATTGAACCCGATCAGGGAATCAAGAAACAATGGGCGCGAGGTCTATTTTATCGCAACGATGGAAAGAAAAAGACCTTCATCTCCGAGAACCTCTTTGCTGTTTGCGTCGGTGGGTTTGTGCTGATGGGAATCGGCTTACTCCTTCAAGGAAGCTCAGAGGAATCAAAACCTGTGATCAATTCAGCTTGGGCCATACCCTCTACCGTCCAGGGGGAGAAGGTTGAAAATGTTCCCAGCGTTGTAACAAATGCTACTGCAGCCTCTTCTTCACGAGATCCACGCCCAAAATCAAGTACTAGAAATAGCAGGCAAGTGAAGTTCACTGGTCCCCAGCTTGTCAGTCGCCCCAATTTGGGTAAGATTCCTCCAGGCTCTATTGTCAAAGCCACGCTACTGACCGGAGGATCTAACGGTTCTATTCGAGCCCAAGTCACCGAGCCGCTCTCCCTCAATGGGGAGACCCTGATCGAAGAGGGTACGATTCTTCTAGGGGCCGGACAATCGTCTGAAGACCGCCTCCAGATTCGTTTCAGCCAAATGGTTTTCAAAGATGGGGCTTTTAGTTCCATCGATGCCCAAGGCTGCGACGGAGAAGACAAGATCGCAGGAATCAAAGGTTCAAGGGTTGGAAACCAAGCCCTCAGACTAGCCACAGGCATTGGGCTCAATTTCGCGGGAGGCATTTCGGGAGCCCTTGTGGACACCGAAGGCCAAAATGGGGCCGTTATTCAACGTCCCACACTAAAGAACGCTCTTTTAGTGGGAGCCGGAACCGCAGCCATCGATCAATCGCGGGAAATGATGTCTGAAACGCGAAATAAACCCCCTGTAATCGAGGTTCCAGCAGGAACAACGATCTACGTTTTGTTCCAAGGGAGTTAAATCATGCAAAAGAGTGATTCCTCTTCGACTCAGCAAGGTCCATTTGCAGGAATTGACTGGTTCAAGCTTCTCTTTCGGATCTACTTTGTCCTGACTCGACCCCTAATTGAAATCGTCTATGGCGTTCGTTCCAATCGAATTCCCCTGGCTGAGTGCCTACTGTGGGGAGACGCCGCGGGAGCGATGGTTTTCCTCCATTTAGATCATCTGTTCTTTAAGAAATTCGGACTTCAAAACTGGTACCCCACAAAAGCCACCTCCTATTATCTCTATTGCGGTATTTTGATGACGAGTGGTTTCTGGTTTTGGGGACTGTTCCAAACCGTACTCAGGAACAGCCTAATCAAGAGACTCACCGAGGTTTTCTTAGAAGTGGGTTTGAAAAGTCCGCTGGGAAGACTCCCAGCGTTCATCTTTGATTACCCCGTAGATGAGTTCACTCGCAAGATGCGCTTGGGCCGAAGCTGTTTTTCAAAGATACAGTTTGAAAAAGCCAAACCCGCCTTAGAGAGTAGCCTCCAAATCTACATTGATGAAATGAGGGAGAACCGGGAGCACGGGTCTTTGGACATCATCTATTCTCACTCGCCAATGCCTTCCGTCACAAAGATTGAGGATATTCACAAAATACCGTCACTTTCTTTTGTAATCGGAAAGACCCGCGCAAAACAACTCACCACCACGCTACAAAAGGTCCCACATCTCATGGTGGCTGGGCAAACTGGGGGTGGTAAGTCCACCTTCCTGAGAAGCTTGATCACCACTCTTTATCTGAATAACCCGGACTTTAAATTCACTTTAATCGACCTTAAGGGTGGTTTGGAGTTTCAGACTTTCGAAAACCTAGGCCGCATTAAGGTTATTCCCTCTGTAAAACAAGCTGTGTCCCAACTTCAACACATTGAAACCCGCCTTAAGGAACGCATGGACCTCCTCAAGGCAAACGACTGCAAGGACATTGATGCCTTCCTCGCTATTCCGAATGAAAAAAGGAAGGATGTAGCAGGGGTCAGTGCCAAAACCATGAACCGTCTGGTTCTTGTGATTGACGAGGCTGCGGAGATGTTTTTGGCGGGGTCCCACGCGAGTGCAAATGAGATTCAATCGGCGCGAAGGGTCCTCAGTCAGATCGCACGGCAGGGACGAAGCGTTGGAGTTCATTTAATCATTGCTACCCAACGTCCCGACGCGAAAGCCCTCGATCCTCAAGTGAAAGCCAACCTCACAGGAGTCATTTGCTTTCAGATGTTAAATGATGCCTCCAGCATTACCGTTCTTGGCGTTGGTCGGGCTACGGAACTACCCGCAATTCCCGGTCGTGCCATTTGGAAATCCGGATCTGAGATGGTTGAAGTTCAGACCCCCTATTTAGGTACCGAGGAAGTGGATCTTCTTCTGGAGAAATACAGAAAACCACCTAACTCTCCCGAGGAAGAATAAATGGGTAGGAATGTTGTTCTTTCAAATTCTCGCGATGTCCCACTCCTTCACTTTCTTTGGAAATGGAAGGTCTCCTCTACTGCCGCAATAATCCGGAAGTTTTTTCCAAACATTAAAGGAAAGTCTGGTTACGCTCGCATTCTAATCCTCAGGAATGCAGGGATCATTCGGGTCCACTCAGATGGACATGGCAAGAAGTTCGTGTGCTCGTTAGATCGTAAAGGGTTTGAAGCCATCCGGGAAACTCTGCCACCTATGAGGGAAGATGGATTTAAGTCTGAACAGATCGGACATGACCTTCTCGTATCCGCCTTCCACTTGGGGGAATGGCTTTTGGAAAAACCTGAAACCGCAACCCTATTTTCGGAACAGCAACTTCGAAGAATGCATCCAGACATGTACCCCGATTGGGTTCCTCGTTCCGAGGTCCACCGTCCTGATGGCTATACGCAGACTCTATTGGGAGA
This sequence comes from Bdellovibrio sp., assembly GCA_016185105.1. GTDB lineage: Bacteria > Bdellovibrionota > UBA1018 > UBA1018 > UBA1018 > JACPOE01. Next base: position 10,334 of record JACPOE010000076.1, on the reverse strand, counting down.
TCACCTTGCAACGATTGCCTTTGAAGTTGAACTCTCAAACAAGCGAGATTCAGACTACCTCAAAGTTGCTGAGTTCTATGAACACTACGAAAAGATTGAAAGGGTTCTCTGGTTAGTGCCACGCCAATCTACAGCAATCAAAATCCAGGAGAAAATGAATCAAGTCCTTCACGGAGTTCCATCTCCCCACAATTTTATTCTGCTAGAGGATTTCGCAAACTCCGGATGGCACGCAGAAATTAAATTTGGATCAGACAAGGGGAAGACCCTCATCTCTTTGCTCTCTGGAAAAGCCATGGAAAAGTACTGGAAAACCCCTAGCTCAAGCTTGACCCACGCTTTGCTCGACACAAGAAAAAGTCCATACACTTCAGATTCTTATCGCTTGGAGCTTTGATTGGTTATTTAACGGAACCAAAAACCAGCTAAACTATCGAACGTTCAAAATCCAAGATTGTCAGCTCCTAAATGTATGACCCGATCTTCACTTCCCCTGTGGTTCGCAATGTTTGGGTCCCCGACAAAATCGACGGTAACAAGTTCATCAAAGGTCACTACATGTATGTGCTTGATAGAGGCAGCGTCTGGACCATGCCCTAGCTATCTGACCACCAGTAACACCGACTCAAGAAACACTGAATTCAACTCTAGTCCCTTAGCTCTTCGAACCTTTCAAAAAGGAGATTGAGATTATGAAAAAGTGTTACCTAAATTATGCATTAGCGGCATTCTTGATTACTACGCTGCCAGCATGTGGACTGGATGATCGGGGTGATCATGGTCAGCCAGCGCCAGCTCCAGTCGAAACCCAACCTAACAGTCCCAAGCCTGTGGCCAGCAATCCCTCCTCTCCGGAAGTAAAAGGACCTACTTTTACAATGGAATGGGCAATGACCGAAGCAACGAATAACGTATACACCCTTACTCGTTCGATACTCATGAAGGAAGGGTACGAACCTATCTTCAAATTAAACGGTCCGTTAACTCTGCACGAATATCACAAAGATTCAGTTCAAATTACTTTGAGCAACCTGCCTGTAAAACTGAAGGCACAAACCACTCGAATCAAACCTATCCTAAAAGTCGGGATAAAGGAGAACGCACTGGACGCGCCACCCGCAGGAATGCGAATTACTCCTGATCCAATCTCCTATCAGATTGGGGGAAATGGCCTTAGCAACATCCAATTTACACTAAGTGGCATCAATACCCTTTTGCCCGATTCTTCTGACAATGAGGCACGAATGTATGTCTCTGTGGATTTTTTGGGAGACTCAAAGGCGGATAAGTTCACAGTCGAGTTTCTGCTGACGACGCCACCCTCAAAGTTCGCATTCGTACAGAAGTCCCTCAATGAATACGAACGAACCCTGACTCTTCCTGAAGAAATCAAATATATGGAATCGGATTCGACAAAACTGAGTCTTATTCAAGTGGTGGAGGTAACAGATCTATCGGACCAACCTATCGCAATTGAACTCCCAACAAAGGTCACGGGCAAATTGTCTCAAAAGAGAATCTGGACAGACCCTCAGTACGGAGAGTTTGCGAAGACCGTTTGCTATGACATGCCAAAAACAGTGGAAACCAATGAAGTCTACAGTACCGATTTTATTCTGCTTCCATTGTCCATGGACCTTACAGCAACGTGGAAGGAGCTGCTCAAGAATGAATCGAATGACCTTCAAGTCACTCCCGGAGAAAAGAATCTATTTGGCGTTTTTGCGACACCCACGAAATTCTATGAAAAGGACTTCAAGTCTTTGCTGAAAAATAGAAGTCCTAAAGAGTTTGCTAAAAACAATCCCGTGCAGACCGTCACAATTGATATCGCTTGCAACTTCGATTGCGCATCGTTCAATCTCAGCGATCGCTTTAAGAACCAATGTTCGAACACCCCGCCCTCAGATGGTACGAATTCTCGCAAGAGTTGCGAAACCAGAGTATCAAACTGCCTCTCTTGCTTCAAAGCAACGGGCCCATTTAAGAGCATTTGTGGTTCGTGTCGCACTGACGAACTCGTCTATGAACCTGATATCGAATCCTACAAAGGCGAATATGCTTGCCTAAGCGGATGGAAGAAAACGCCCACAAAAAGCAAGCAAGCAAAAAAAGGTACAGAACTCGGGCCAATTCTACTTGAAATTACGGACTCAAATGTCATGAGTTATTTTCGATATGCCAATCTGCCCAAGAAGGATGACCCTTCAAGCCGCACCGACTACATACTTCTAAAATCAACTGTCCAGGATCAGTAGGTGCATTATGGAAAGCGACGATAACGAATTGGGTATCCCTGAGCAGGGAGCTATTTCACAGTCATCTGAAAAGAAAATCAGAGGTCAATTTCCGGATCGACTCAAAATCGGCTCGGAAGCCCTCTCTAAATTGAACCTACTCATTGAGCAAGCTAATCAACGACTACGAGGTATGAAGCTCACCAGAAGTGACTTAGTGAATTTTCTGATCCTCAAACGATCAGAAACTCTATCCACTCAAGAACTCAAGGAGCTTGAGACTCAGTACTTTGACGAGCTGAAGTTTGCTCAGTGGGCAATTCAAGAGCTTAAGGCCGCAAGATCTAAGGGTGAAAGTATTACTCTAGGCGATATTTTATCTGGGAAATCGGACCGATCCGGAGCCCTCAATCCCTCAAAACGTAAGTCCAAAAAGGGAGCAAAGGAAGCTCCTCCCTCAGTAGTAAGTGAAGATAGCAACGTACGCACCGGCTAGCTGGTTAAATTCTCTTAATTGAATTGAGTTCGGCCATGGAAGGCCGCTCACATCAGGCACACATTCTAAATCCATCGAAAAGCCAGGGGAGGAATGATATGACTGACGGCATAAACCACACTGAAGACAGCTCTTCAGTCGCGATCTTTGATAATTTGATTTGGATGACATCAGAAGAAGCCGCTCAATACCTTCGAATGTCTGTCGGCGCGTTACGAACTGCCGTAAGTCGCGGAGACCTCCGTTTCCGCAAATGGCGACGCCGGTTGTACTTCAAGAAGGCCGAGCTTGATCTTTTATTGGAAGGCTCATTTAAAAAAGGAGGCTTCTAATGGCTGTATCAAGTTATACGGAAAATAATCAGGTGTATTGGCAGGCTTATGTAAATCTAAGGAGTAGTATCAATCCCAAGATTCGTCTTCAAAAGCGAATTAAGGAAATTGAAAGTGAAAAAGCTGCAAAGAATGAGGAAAAGAGGCTTCTGGCCGACCTTTCTAAGCAGATTGCAAGGCTTGAACTTCAGGGCTCAAACTGGGAGAAGGTCATAGAAAAGTGGGAACTCGATAAACTCGCCTACCGGATGAGTGATCTAGTGAAAACCACGATTCTGGACTACTCAGCACTTCTCCAGAACTGGACCAAAATCTGGTACGGGAGACCCGCGCAAGATTTGAACCGTGGAGATGGCAGAGACGTTCTCAAATTCGCGCAGGAGATGGGAAAATCCGATGTTTTTGTGAGGCGTCTTAAGAATACGATTAATCTCGTCTATACCTGGGGCATCGAAGAAAAGCTGATTGTCGGTCCCCACGTAAGCCCGGTCTATGGAATTGATCTTGGAACACAGAAAGAACAGAGCGTTCCTGAAATTCTGACCCGGAATGAGGTTCAAACACTCATCGCCAAAGCGGATGAGAAGAATCACCATTGGGCTCCTATATGGAAGGGCGCTCTCCTGACTGGGATGAGATCAGGTGAGCTTAATGGCCTGCAGTGGAGTGGAATCGAAATGATCGCGGAATCCGACGCAAAGGTTCAAGACACGCTCGCTCCAGAGCGAAGAAGGTACGGACTGATTCGGGTACATCGTACCTGGAACACCCGGACCAAGAGCTATGGACCTACAAAAGGCGGTTACTGGCGGACCATTCCCATATCCATGGAGCTTTACTGGTTCCTGATTGATCTGAAGAAGAAGACAGGTCACACGGAATTTGTATTTCCCAGGTCCTGGGAGTGGAACAAGGGCTATCAAGCCAGTGTCCTCAGAACGTTCTGCGCGGATTTAGGTCTTAAATCTGTGAAATTTCATACCCTGCGGGCCTGCTTTGCAACTCTGCTCATTCAAAGCGGGGTTTCGCCCACTCGGGTCATGAAGATTTGCGGATGGCAGGATCTTAAGACCATGCAGCGTTATATTCGAATGGCTGGGATTGATGAGCAGGGCGCAACAGAAGGCTTAAATCTTCTGCCAGTGCGTGCTCAAAGACCCCAAGAACCGTCTCAGGAGGCGATCAATGCCAGCGAGGAGTCCGCTAACAATCAGGTGATGAATCAGGTTGTCAGCCTCTTGGACTTCAAAGCGGCGAGATAGGATGGGAGATGTGGTTTAATTTTCCGCTGAAAAATAGACTATAAGTCTATTTTTAGGACGAAAAGTAAACCAAGGTTTTTGGCTATAATAGCCAAAAGTCCGTGCAAGTAGTTGAAAGCACGTAGTATGGGCTCGAATCCACCAAAATTGAACGCCCCGCTCAGGTATTGAGCGGGGTTTTTTGTTTCTAATGATATCAATAACATAGAGAGAAGAAGTTCGCGAAGTTCAGGTAGTCCTATCACCCGAAATTACCTCAAATAACGCCAGTTGCAGACTTTTGTAGTACCTGGCTGTAGTTCGTAGGTCGGGAACTACAAGAAAGTCTAAGCATGTAGATTTTTGCTTGGACGTTTTCCATTCTTTTCTGCTCTGGTGGCTGCTATACAGCCACACAGAATGAGTGAAATCACATTGGCAGTACCTCGGAAAACTCTGGGTAAAGGTTTCAAAAGAAGAAGTGCGAAAATAATTCTCTCTAACGAAGCACGCGTCCTCAAGTGCTTACGTTTAGAGCACCGCTTGTCTATGCGGAAGGCTGCAGAGCTGGCAGGGGTCTCCGACTCTACAGTAGCCCATATTGAAACTGGAAGACTCAATCCCCCCAAAGGAGCCAGGCTGGAGAGATTGCTCCGTGTCTATGGGGGAATTAAAACCAAAAGTTTTTATGAACGCGTGCGAATCTTTCAATCTACGCCTCCTACTCCCCACGAAGAACTTACGGAACTTTTCAATCGTGCCAATGCCGAGCAGATTCGGATCATGTTGGCGGTTGCACGTGGGTTGCTGGGATGACACTGTTTTACTTCGGTTTGATCCTGGCCGTCACCTCCAATTTCACACCCCTCTCAGGTGATCTGAGCGGGGTGTTTCGTTTTCAATAAATCCAAACATAGCCAGAAGAAGCTGCCTGAGTTCGTCGGGCGACATCCCTCTACGTGAGTTGAAGCATTTTGTAGTCAAAGGGCTGTAGTACGTTTCAAAGTGTAGTACGCAGGTATCAGCTCACACGCTCGTTACTACGTCGCACCGCTACTCTTCATTCCCTTGGGGCGAATCCGGTTTGCGTTGAAAGAACGCCTCACGATTCAAAACCTCTCCGGTGTGCGGTCGCCAAGTAAAGTCGTCTTTGGGGGAGTAGATGAATCTCGTCGCTCGGCTGATCGCCTGATTGTTGAAGGTCGCTACCCCTTCAGCCTTTAGCGCTCCAATGGGCAACTTGGCAGGCTCGAAGATCCCAATGAGGCCGACGGTCTTCGACAGCGGCACGGACACTTCCGTGTTGCTCAAGCCAAACCCCGGCGGATACCAACCCGCCATAGGTTTCGACCACGATAGACCCACGGGATTGTCACTTGAAACAAGTTCGCCCTCTTCAGCGAGTACGATCATCCAATTTCGACGAATCAGGAGATTGGTGATGGTATGGGCAGACTTGAGCATCCTAGAGAGTTGATAGTTCTGATCCACTTCGACGCGATACTGATCCCTCTGAATAAAGTCAGCCATTTGCTCGTAGGTAACGTCATCGGGCACGTCGTGACCACTTTCCTTCATTCGGCGCTTGGTAACTTCCCACCTCTCCCGCGTCGCCATCACAACATCCATGAGCCGCTTCGCCACGGTCTCCATGAACCCGCCGACATGGGCCCTATGCCACGGGGTTCGGACCGCCAGAAGGCCGATGAAGCTCAACAGGTAACCCATCCCATTGTTGTCAGGGAGTGCTCTCCGTTGGACTATATGTTGGATTGCACTGGACGCTTCAGTCTCAATCTTTGAGAACTCCTTTTCCAAAGCGAATGGATCTTCATCTCCTGGCACTTCCACCCGATAGAAGTCACGCTGGTGCGCCTCATTCTTCGGCTTGGAAGACCTCACTTTTTTGTCGAGCTTATCAATTACCCACAGACGCGAGTCCTTGGTTCCATCTTCGGTAAAGGCCGCAAGATAGAACTGCGGGCAGTAGTGATGGCGTCGCGGTTCACTCATTCCGTGGAGCCGTCCGATCGAGAGGTCCCCCGATGTTTTTGCGGGGCCGCTAACAGCCGGTGGCGCTCACTATAGACGACTCTCAAAGTATTTCTTTCCGCGCTTGTTAAACGCTGGGTAAGTGCCCTCAAGAATATCTACGAGTTTCTTGTTAATCGTCGGATTTTCAATCGCACCAGCAGTGTAGTTGATCTTGAAGTTGTTCTTCACATCAAGGTCCGACCAAACAATCTGTTCCGCGTCGCAGACCACCGCCAAATTGGGGTTGTGAGTGACAATAAAAATCTGCCTCCTGTTTTTCGCTTCCTTAATAAAGGGAACAAGCATGTCGTAGACGGTTTGGTTGTCCAAATTCTCTTCAGGTTGGTCGATCACCAAGGGAACGTCGTTCTTATCCACAATCAAGTAGAAGGACAGGAGCAGCAAGCCCTTCTGACCCGGCGAAAGTTGATTCAGTTCTTTATCCCCCCATTTCAACACATACTTCGGTCGAAGGTAGTCGAGTGAAAACAAAAAATCGTAGAACTCGTCGACGCGTTTTCCCTTTTTGAGACGTCTTTCTATTGTTTCGAGCGGGCTCAATCCTTTTTCGCCATCATTAAAACCAGCCAAAATTCTCTTTAGAAATGAAATCAGGCCATCCTTTGTTTCAAACGTCGACTCACTGAGAATTTGACGGATAAATTTTCTACTCGAATCAACTCCCGAGAAGGCTCCACTACCAGTCCCTCGGTCAATCCAATCGAAGAAGCGCTCAGAAAAGTCGCCTATGTGTTTCTCTACAGAGAATCGAAACTCGAACTTGTCTTTCGCTAAATCGTGCTTCGAGACATATCTCTGAACAGCGCCGTAGTATCCCTTGAAAATCTCGGAGAGCTGATGAATCTCATCAAAAATTCTCTCAACGACAGCCTTTCGCGTCTTTTTAAGTTTATCAACCTGCTCAGGGTAGTCCTTCGAGGCTGAGACCAACCCAGCATAATACTTTAGCGACTCTGGCACGGTCTCAGATCCCTCAATGAGATCACGCTTCTTTTGCCAAGAGTCTAATATCTGGAGATATTGCTGATACCGTTTGCCAGGCTCATCGAGTTTTTGCTGGAGCTGTTCGAGTTCAGCTTGAACGACCTTCAGCTTTTGAGCGCAAGAATCCTTGGACACGACATCAATGCTCAAATTGTATTCTGCTATTTTTTTCTGAACTTGCTTCTCAAGAGTCTCAAGAGTCTGCTTGTCTAGTTTGATTTCAAGAATCTGATCGATTCTCAAGCCAAAATCATTCAAATCGTCTTGCAACTCCTGCTCGAAATCAGCGAGTTCGATTCGGAAATTATCGACCTTCGTAATGATTTTCTGGAGTTTTGCGAGTCGGAGAACCTCGGTATTCTTTCCAGCCTGAATCGCTTTTACCTCAGCCGAAAGTGCGTCGAACACCTTTCGCTTTTCTGTAATTTCCGCATTGACCTGATGGAGCGCCTTTGCTGCGGCTGAATCCTTCTTCGGTTCTTCGATTTGCTGGGGTTTTATCTTATCATGAGCCTCAAGCTCACGCCGTTTCTTTTCATGTAACTCAAGAACCCTGTCCAGCTCCTTGCGGCTTGCTTTTCTTTCCAGCTCTGCAATCTTTACATTGGCTCGATTCAAGTCAATTTTCAGTTTAGAGATTCTTGAGTTGGTTTCCTCAGTTCTGAACTTCAGCAAGTCATCGAGCGATGATTGGCGCAGTCGGTCCGACTCTTCAATGTGGGAGAAAATGACACCCTTAATTTCTCGATCAAATTCGGTTTCACCGCCGTCGTCGACTTCATTACAAATTGTTTCGAGAAAATTCTGCGGAATATACTTCACTGACTCAAGACGAGAGGAGTCGCATGGGTCATCGAGAGTTTTTTCGACTTCCAAGCCCGAGCGCCACTGCAGTGTTGCTTCAAAATGAGATGCTTTTTTAGTCTTCGGGTCTCTGAACCTGTCCTTGACCAAAAATGAAAATGCTTCCTCCCTGCAACTATTCCCAAGTAGGCCGATAATGTCTGCTAATGCGCTCTTCCCACTACCCTTGTTACCGATGATGGCAACGAGGTCAGCATTGAACTTGATCGACCCACCAAACCACGCTTCCTCAAGAGTTGATCCGTCACGCTTCTTTAGCGATATGCTGTCTATGTATTTTGTCGGATTGAGTTGAATGGACTCCAACTTGGGCGGGATCGCACCAATGAAGACGCGGTCAGAATACTCTTCAATAGCGTACTTGAGTCCATCAAATGACGTGTCCGCCTTGATCCACGAAAAGCAGCTACCGATCCTCTGAAATTGAGCCGACTCTCGTGGGTAATGGGAGTCGCTGCAGTGAAAGAGTTTTGAATTTACCTGCTGCGCCTTCAGTGACTCGATAGACTTCTGACAACCTTCAGAGGTCTCGGAGGCTGTAAAGACGATGTTCACATTGTTGATAATCTGTTTTTTTGCGGCAACGCCGTTTACCCACTGATGAGAGGCCCACTCGACCTTTCCAATCGCGGTCAGAAATTTCGAGTTGAAGGGTTGCGACTTCAGGAGGTCGTCAATAGCTCCAAGCTCGAAGTCAGCATGTTTGATGCCGGTAAGAAAATCTGCTCCATAGTCTTTCTGTTTCTCTTGCGGAGCATCCGCTTTGATAACTTTTCCGAACTCTACCAAGTTTTCACGAGTGAGATACCGCTCCCACTTTTGCCCAAGTTGGTTTGTGTACTCTATTTTCAAATGCTTGATGAAGTAGTCTTCAATTTCGTTGGGCTTGACCGAGTCTGAAAACAGGATGTGATAGTTGATCTTGCTGAGATGTGCGTGACCCGTGAATTGACGGAGCCTCAATTCGATCACAGGAAGGAACAGATCGATGTTCTTCAAGCGCCCCTTCTCCTTCTCAGCAAGAAGACGCTTATATCCGTCAATGAAGAGATAATCGTTTATGCCAATGACTTTGAATTGCTGTGGAAGTGCCTCAAGGTCGGCCAGAAACTTTGTCCAAGCCTGTTCCTTTTCTCCCCCATAGTGAGTTTCATGGGACTCGGGGGTGTGCACATGCAGATCCCAAATTCGCCACTTTGATCCCCGAGCGTCGCCTGCCATTTGCTACTCTTTCTCGCCCAGCTCGCAACATCGCCAAAGAGCCGGTCATCTCATTGATATTAAGTCTGCAAAAAGTACCATGACTGCCCGCTTCTGTCCATATCACCCACAATTACAATCACTTAACTCGCAGCCCAATGACCCTTTTGCCTTCAAAAGTGCAACATTTTGCTTCACTATCTCTTCGGTTCGATAGAAATCTCCGAAAACGCGGTTGGCATGTCCACGGGACAAACGTAGAACAGGAGGGAAAGATGGCGCGATGATAGAGCTCCCAAACTTCAGATCGAATACGCAACTCACCCTCAGTCGCTCTCGGTCCGTCATGTTCTTGATGGAGTCCAAGGGTCTCTCTGATCGGCAATACCGACACATCACGTCCCGGTCTCGCGCTGTTGAGTGGCGAATGCGACGTGAAAAGATACAGAGTGAAGCCACTGCTCGGATAATTCAGACCCACATAGACCAGCTCGCGGATTCAAAAGTCTTCACCGATCACTGAACATAACAAACAAACAAACACTGACAGATTTGAGAGATTTTTCAAGCCTCGCTTCACGGTCCGACCTATTGATTCTCGACAAAGGAATTAAAAATAGCTAGGGCCGCTTCAGAAGCGAAATCCTAGAATGTTGACCTGCCTGAATCCCATTTGAGACTCAGGCGAGTCAACATTTTCAACACTTGAACCAAGTTGATTTCAACCTAAGTTTAACTCATTTTCAGGTCAGATCTGCCGCTTTACGCATCGATTCAGATGAAAAATGCTCTACCACTCGATGAATACAGATCAAATTGTACGTTGGGCATAGGACGGGGCCTTCTGTAAACTGAGGAATTAGAATACCGATACCAGGTGGCATCAGAGACTGAACAACTTGTTGATGAGATTCTTCAAATCATG
>JACPOE010000095.1 GCA_016185105.1 Bdellovibrio sp. | reverse complement strand
TCGACCTGGTTTCATCCAATTCTGGTTTGAGTCGACTCCAATCGCAAACTTTCCCTTTTCCTCCGCAGCATCAAAAACGCCAGTAGCGGAAGCGCCGCAAGCAGAGAAGATGACATCAACACCAGAATCATACTGGCTCATCGCAAGTTCTTTACCTTTTGCAGGATTGTTCCAGCTCTCAGCAGTAACGCCGACGTAGTTCGAGACAACCTTAATATTTGGCCGAACAGCCTTAGCCCCCTCGGAGTATCCCACAGCGAATCTTCGAATCAGTGGAATATCCATTCCACCAATAAATCCCACCTGACCCGTTTTAGAGGTCATCGCCGCAATCGCACCGACAAGATAGGAACCTTCATGCTCTTCGAAAAGAAGGGACCTTACGTTGGGAGCTTTTACCTCTCCATCGACAATGGCAAACCGAGAATTAGGAAACTGCTTAGCAACTTTTCCTAAGGCTTCCACTTGCGAGACGCCAACAGCGACGATTAAATCAAAGTTTTTCTGAGCCAGGGATCTAAGAAGGGGTTCAAATGCATTGTCGTCTGTCGCTTCCACGTACTTTACTGTGGCATTGAACTGCTCTTTAACTTTCATCGCACCATTGAAAGCTGAGGTATTAAAAGACTTGTCATCTTTTCCTCCTTTGTCCAAAACCAGACCGAGTTTGAATTCCGCTGCGAACGCATGGGAAGCCGCTAATAAACTCCAAACGAGCAAGATTTGTAATTTCATTTGGACTCATCTTATGCGCGAAAATACTAATATTTTCCAGTGTAAATCATGACAGGCATGTAATTTCTATCCGATTGAAGGGTCCAAAGTATCCCGTATTTTACTTGACACCCCTTTTGCGTGGCGTTAGAAAGCAGCGCAACTGGAATGCCACTAGCAATAACTCAATGATCATAAAGTTGATGCGGGACACTCAATTTATGGAAATGGTTCATTTTGTACCCTCAGCACAGCGCCGATTTGCCCTGCTTGCAGCACAAGCAGATTCGGCTCCTGTTCTCATTGACGGTGGAAGTGGAACCGGAAAAAGTGCCATTGCCAGGTGGATTCATTCCTGTGGGCCCAGAGCCGCGAAAATATTCCTGGTTGCCACACCGGAGACCCCATTAGCTCACCAGATCATGGAAGCCCAGGGAGGCACCCTAATGATCCCAGAGCTAGGAAAATGGCCCCTTTCCGAACAAAAAGTACTCTTGGGATATTTAAAAACTAAGACTGTCCCTCTACCTAGCTCAGCCTCTGAAACCCAGAAGACTCCTCGCTTGGTCAACGTTCGTGTGATTGGAACAACCAGCCAAAACTTGCAAGGAAGGGCCCAGGGGGGCCTTTTTAACACAGAGTTACTTGAAAAATTGAATGTTTTTCGTATCGAAATGCCCCCTTTAGCTAGGCGAATGGAAGAATTTGAGGACATCGTCCTGGGCATAGTGGGTGAAATCACACGAGAATTACATAAAGAATACCTAAGAAACCTCAGTAAAGAGGCTTGGGATCTCCTAAGATCCTACGATTGGCCTGGAAACTTAAGGGAAATTCGGAATGTTCTTCATTTGGCAGTAGCTTCTGCAAAAGGAGATCAAATAGAGGTTTCGGATTTGCCAGAATTCGGGTATACACGGGTAGATTTCCGTGCAACTCGTGAAGAATTTGAAAAAACTTATATCTTGGAATTGTTGAAAACCTTCGATTGGGACATCGAAAAGACCTGCAGGGTCACTCGAACCGATAAATCGATTCTTCTCTCCAAGATCAAACATTACGGAATCTCCTTGAATAAAGGATGATTTCGTAACCGCTTCTGGAAGCCACCCCCTATATCCCCCCAAGGCTTCCAGAGGCGGTCCTTAATAAAGAAACCTAAAACATAAAAATTTGAACCTAGGCAGGTAACCTCTCGAGTTTCCAAGTCTTTTTTCAGATATCCTAATTGTTAATATTACTTTAAATTGTTGACAAATATTCTCTTTAGCGTAGACTCAAGAGTAGATGGATCTCCTTCAGGACGTAACGGCACCTAGTTATTCCCCTTCCTGAAGGAAAGTGTGATCAGGAGTTAGTTTATGACTCAAATTCAAAAAGCCTGCCCAAAAAGAACCAATAAGACAAAACGCATCTTAGTATTTCTTTGTTTGATCAGTATTTTTGCACCCTTTGGCGCATTCGCATCCAGCCCGGTTTCGATCGAACAGGCTCAGCTCAACGTCGTTCAGAAGTAGTTCGTACTAAATCGAACCCTTTCTTTTGCATGACTGCTAAATCTTCTTTTGGAATTCTAACCTGAATCGTCGTCCCCACCGAAGCGCCACACATTTGAATATGCATCTTACCGTCATTCCCTTTGCGAGCATCGAGAACGTGAATATTTTCCTTCTTTAACTCGTCGACACTTTTCTCAAGGAGCTGACCTGATCCGGGTTCGCAGCTAAGGGCACCGTCCGATTTAGATACCCAGACCGAGCCATCCGGATTCACTAAGCTGCTTGGCTTTTTTTCACTATAGGCATTTGCAATACAAGCAAGTCCCAACGCAGTTGCGATAAGACCCAAATAGGCTATTTTTAAGTTTTTGTTACCCATCTTCTCCCCCGTTGATGCCCCCGGAAAAATACTCAGGGAACTGATTCAAATTTCATTTTTAAAACTAATTTAAAACGCGAATCGTATTTTCCATTTGAAAAAGCCTTACAACAAGTTGCACAAGCCAAGTTTCCTAAACGCTTTTTTGTTGGAAAATCCTTTTTACACCCTAAACAGCTATACAAATATTTTGCGGGTCGCGTTCGTGGAACTGAGTTATACCGACTCACACCCATTTGCCTCATTTTCTGCAGAAACTCGGCTGTGTGCCCATAAGGCTTTTTGCGAACCCAAAGCCAGTAGTGAATCATTTCATGCGCTAAAGTATCCCGAATCAACTCCCCGGCCCTTTCTTCATCCATTAGATAAGAAGCAATTTCAATTTTTGGCGGAAAGTTCATAAAGTACTTCCGACTCCCAGGGACAAACCTTCCGGCACTTGACCTCAAACGAGTGTTCCATATTAAGTCCGGAGGATCAAGAAACCCATCAAAATGAGCCTGATTGACTTCCTGAAAAAAACCACTCAATGCTCCCACCCAACGTTCACGTTGACTCATCCACTCTTCCCCGAATACGCCTTTAGGCCCTGATGAAAATTCGAAAACTGAGCAGGGGGCGCAGCTTCGAAACGAAGCTTTTCCCCGGAAACCGGATGATTAAAGCCGAGCACACGAGCGTGAAGAAGCTGCCCCGATAATCCTGACACCATTGTCTGAAGAGAAGAAGGCAGGGCTAAGAGTTTCGAACTTTTAGAACTCGGCACCCCATAGGTAGGATCTCCAATCACGGAATTTCCCAGTCCGTTCAGGTGAACTCGAATCTGATGAGTACGCCCAGTTTCCAGCGTGAGTTCCATCCAGGAAGCAAAAGGAGGTTTTCCGGAGCACCCGTATTTTTCAAGAACACGATAATGTGTGATCGCTCTACGGCCCTGCTTTACTTTCATCGACATTTTTTTTCTGTCGTTAGGATCGCGTCCGATAAGACTTTCAATCTTCCCCGCACTTAACTTGGGAGTTCCATAGGCCAGGGCCCAATAAACTCTGTCTATTTCATGTCGCGAAAAGGTCTCGGCAAGCTTGAGATGAGCTTGATCGGTCTTGCTCACCACCAACGCACCGCTGGTGTCCTTATCAAGCCGATGCACAATTCCCGGGCGCAATACACCACCCACACCACTTAGGTTTTTGATCTGATAAAGAAGCGCGTGCACCAGAGTTCCTGCTTTTTGAGTACTCGACGGATGCACCGTCAGACCTGGAGGCTTGTTAATTACAATTAAATATTCATCCTCAAAAAGAACCTCTAGAGGCCTGTCCTCGGGAATCAGCTCCGACGGGTCTGGCGGAGGAAATGAAATCACTACCTGAGTACCTACCCTTAAGCTGTCGCCAGGACGTATTTCTCTACCCCCACAGATGACAAGGCCCATTTGCATTAACTTTTGAAGCTGACTTCGGCTCACTACAACTGGAGCGCCCGACCAGTGGACACTTCCGGCTTGAATTTGACTCAGGATATAGAGGTCCGCTCTAGAATGAGAGTTTGTAACATCAATTCTTAGAACAGTAGGCGTTCTGGATTCTTCATTTAATATCACGGCAACATCACTTGTTTACTTAGCCTGGTTCGGTTTAAGAGCTAGAATTCGGCTTTTTCGCATGATAGCGGGCTACGTATGCAGTTGCAACTTTATCGTGCGGAAGGCGCAGAACCTTCGCAATCTGAACAACAAAACCTCTCACAAAAACTGAGGCCGGGAGCTTGGCAAAATTTTCATCCTCAATAGCCGTAATATAGGTTTTTGTGACTTTGGTAATTCCGCTCATTTCCTCTAAAGAAATCTGATGCCCCTCACGAATTCGACGTAATAGCCCCCCCGAAGGTCCTGCTGGATTGGACCCCGTTGGAACGGAGGAAACTGTATCGGTACTCGAAGGGTTTCCAGGGTTAGGACCTGACGGAACAGAAATTCCTAAAAAAGGGAGATCAGACTCGATTTGCTCTCCGGAGGGCTGAGACTGGGTCGTATTTTGTTGCATGGACATAGATCGGGCCTCCTGTGGTTTTTGATCAAAATCTGTCTTAGGGGGGATCAAAAGGTTTTCACTGTTGAGAACATTTTCCATCGGGGGTGTACGCGAAATCGGAATAATTTTTCCTGTCTGTTCTTCGGAGGATGGGGGTGCGCCGCCAAACGGGTTATCACTCGGTTCAAACTGTAAGTAGTTCTGATCGTAGGCGCGCCGTTTGTCGGGATCGGAGAGAACCAAATAGGCTTCTTCTATCTTTTTTAAGGACTCTTCACGTTCTTCAGGAGTTACCAGGGTGTAAAGCACCAGGTTGTCTCGGTTATAGGTAGTCTTGGTACGCAAGTAAGCATCCCGAATTTCCTGAGGTGACGCATCGGGACCTATATCCAGCAAATCATAGAGCGTTTGGTTGTCATTTAACATTTTTAAACCAACGTTCAGTGCTCACCCCAACAGCTCGCTCTTCTGTTGGCTATGGCGTTTCACTATGATTTGGGCAATTTGCTCGAGGTTGGAAACAACCTTGGAATTTGGAAATTCCATCATCAAAGGTCGCTTTCTTCTCACCGCCTGCCATACGAAACTGTCGTAATCCAAGTGCCCCAGGTAATCCAAATCGATCCCAAAATACTTCTTACACACCATTCGAACGGAGGACCCAATATCGATATCAGTTTGGGTTCGCGCCTGGTTTACAATAAGTTTTGGTCTAAACCTTTCAATTTGCCGTTTAAGCTTGAGGCCCGCCTCAGGATTAGTTTTGTTCACCTCTCGAAAAAGATCAGCCGGAGATCGAATTCCAAGTGGATTTTTTGGGTCCATTGCCATTTCGATCAAAGGGCGAATCTCTGAAAGACTCGGTGACTGAGTTAAAAATCGATAATAAACACTCTTAATAAATCGGTAGCTGTTTTCAATCGAGGTGGGTTCCGGAAGAATGACAATTAAACCGATGTCGCTGAATAAAAAGAAATCCAACGTATTTGTTCCGGTACCCGCACCGAGGTCAAAAATGATGTAATCGGCGTCCAGATTCCTCATGTTCTTGAGGAGCTCAATTTTTTGCGACGGTTGCAGATTTGCAATCCCTACCGAGTCCTGTGCACCGCTAATTAAATTTAAATCAGGGATTCCGCTGGGGACTACACAACTGTCGATCCCACTGACACGGTGATTTAACACATCCCCCAAAGTCTGCCTTGGCAAGTCAACACCAAGGGTAGTGTGAAGGTTTGCTCCTCCAAGATCCAAATCTACCGCAATGACTTTATGCCCCATTCGGGAGACGGCAATCGCAAGACTAGAGGCGACCAAGCTTTTCCCAACTCCCCCTTTTCCGCCTCCCACTGCCCAGATTTGCTTCACACGACGTGTCGAATTTAAACTTCGTACTGAATCTTGTTTGGCTATGGCTAAGAGAGAGTCGATGGACTCCACCGTGGAGGTAGACGAAACAGAAGAAGAACCCCCTGCTGAGGTTTCAACTTCGGCAGGTTCTTGTTTTTCGAAAAGCTTGACGCTTCCTTCCATGGATTCGTCCTTTATTCTTCGGTCACAGAAAAACCTGACCAGATACTAATAGGATCAAATCCCTGGCAGGTAGAGTCAAGCAAATTCATAGAATCCAAAAAGACACTTTGCGTTAAACTGCGTAGAACCCTTTACACTCCATCGCCAAAATCGCGTAAAGATTTACCCGCTTTTTTTGACTCAATTACTCAGTTACCATAATGTAATTCTGTTGAAGTTCTAACTCATTGAAAACACAGGATTAACTTATAAAAAAAATCAGCATTAAAGGTGCCAAAAAATGGACTTCTGGCACTCCCATTGCTTATGTATGACTTTGTTGCAGCACCCACCACGAGGATTATTTTCCTAACGAGCTGCGACTTAATTGAGGTCTTATGAAAAGGTCTGCGGAAGCAAAAGTAAGTCATTTTTATCCAGGCGTCCCATTTCGGCTGCATTTTAGAACTGATTTGCATCTGGCTCGAAAAATTTGGCACATGACCATGGGGCTGTTTATTGTTTTTTGCTACCTCAGTGGAACCAGTCAAGGAACAGCTTTGGTGCTTTTAGGCTCCTGTTTAGGTTTGGCCTTGATTGTTGAAACCATGCGTTTGCGTAGTCCCTCAATGAATGAAAAAATGCTCAAACTCTGGGGCCCAATTATGCGTCAGCATGAAGTGACCCGAATGAGCACTGTGACCCATTACCTTTCGTCTGTTATTCTAGCGATTGCCATTTTTCCAAAACCGGTAGCTGTATTGAGTATTCTTTATCTCGCCTGCGGTGACCCTATTGCTTCCTTAGCAGGAATTCTTTACGGGAACTTGGGCCCTCGCTTTAAGAGCGGCAAATCCCTGATTGGCTCTTTGGCAGGAACTCTAGTTTGTGCCGCGTTGACTCTTGTTTATTTAAAAACACTTTCCATTTCAAACAGCGCTGTTTTAGCTATCTCTTTGGTCGGAGGACTGGCCGGCGGACTAGCTGAACTTTTGCCTTTTGAAGTAGATGATAATTTTTCAATCCCAATCATTTCTGGGTTTGTGCTCTGGCTCGCGTTCATGGTCATTGGGCTCTAATAGCCTGTTCAAGTCAGATCAAACTCAACTACCGTGGCTCCTGAGCCACCGTGACCGGCACCGCCGTCTCTAAAGCTCTTCACATAGGGGAGGCGACCCAAAAGCTGATGAGTCCCTTCACGGATTGCACCGGTACCTAATCCATGAACAATAGTAACTTCTTGTCTCCCGCCTGAGCGGTAAGCTTGATCCAGATACTTTTCCAAAAGAGCCATCGCCTCTTCGAAACGAATCCCTCTTAAATCTAACTTTTCAAGCGGCACGGGAACATCGATAGATGCCGAATTGACCTTGACCCGAGCAGTAGAGCTTTTGGCTCCTCCCGGAATCCAATCTACCTCAGAGTCATTTAGGGTCATTTGCAAAGTACCCATAGCCACTTTGACCTTTTGGCCGTTTATTTCAAGAATTGTCCCAGTGGTTTTCCATTTTGGAATCCTCACGGAGGCACCGACAGAGAGCTTATTCTCCTTTGCCGGCAGCACGGTTTCCGGACTATTTTCCTTAATGGCGACTCGCTCGGCCAACTCTGGAGCTTCTTCTTTGAAGGCCTGATCGATTGATTCAGAGGCCTGCTTCATCACATCGCCAATCTTGCCACGCGCCTGGTCCAGATCCCGACGATTTTTCATTTCGTCCAACTTACGAACCAGTCCCCTAACCTCGTCCTGAGCCTGTTCGGTCACTCGTCGGAGCCGAATTTTGACCCGATCCATCACTTCCTTGATGGATGCCTCGGTCCTCTGAGTCCATTCCTTCTTCAACCGCTCTGCTTCCTCTCGAACCGCAACAGCTTCTTTCTTTGCTCGCGCAGCCTCTTCAACATCAGTTTGCAATTTGCTGAGCATTCTTTCGAACTCCGAATGCCCTTGGCTCAGATAGCTTCGGGCTAGGCTAATAATTTCACCAGGAATACCTAAGCGCTCCGCAGTCTCTAGGGCTCGAGACCGCCCAGCAACGCC
>JACPOE010000080.1 GCA_016185105.1 Bdellovibrio sp. | reverse complement strand
TGTGGCTAAAAGGAATGGGCTGCTCGGGCGCGTACCCCTGATTAGATGCCGAGGGGTAAAAACGTGCCAGCGTGCCCAATACGAAAACTCCGACCAATAGAGATAAGGCGACGCCAAGCTTTTTCTGTGTTCCTGAGATGCGAACCATGAGGTACCTACTTATTATTTTTTCGTATTAACGCTTGCTTTAATGTCGTTCCTGGCACCTTCGCGGCGCCGATCCCAAACAAAAGCTCTTTCGTTCTCTTTGGGTCTTAGCACGAAATTTTTCGGCCTCCAAGTTCAGGGATTAAACTTTGAAAAGAATTCCTCCGACTTGCGGTTCACGATCTCCGGAGTTATGGAGAAAACAATGGTTCACGAAAACATCTTGAAGGTTATAGGCAACACACCCATCGTCCGTCTCAACCGAGTCGCCCATGTTCCAAATGTCAATTTTTACGTAAAATTGGAATTTATGAATCCAGGCGGCTCTATCAAAGACCGCATCGGTTATTGGATGATCGAAGACGCAGAACGGAGGGGTGAGCTGAAACCGGGAGGAACCATTGTCGAAGGCACTAGCGGGAACACGGGAGTTGGACTAGCGATTGCGTCTGCTATTAAAGGATACAAATGTGTTTTTGTCCTGCCTGACAAAATGTCCTCAGAAAAAATTCGAAACTTAAGGGCCTTTGGCGCCAAAGTAGTCGTGACTCCGACTGCCGTCGAGCCGGACGACCCAAGGAGCTACTATCAGGTCTCCCGGCGCCTCGCCCGCGAGACTCCAAATTCAATCTATATTAATCAGTACGACAATCTATCTAACCGAGAAGCTCATTATAATCTGACCGGACCTGAAATCTTAAAACAGATGCCCCAGATTGATGTCTTCGTAGCCGGAATTGGCACGGGCGGTACGATTTGTGGCGTTGGAAAATACCTCAAGGAAAAGAAACCGACATGCAAGGTTCTGGCCGTCGATCCAGTTGGCTCAATCGTTTATGACTATTTCAAAACTGGAAAATTACGCACAGCGCCCAAGACTTATAAAATTGAGGGTATTGGCGAAGACTTTATTCCCAAAAACTATGACCTCTCGCTCATTGATGACATGATTCAGGTTGAAGACAAAGAGTCCTTCTTAATGACAAGAGCGCTCCTGACTCAAGAAGGGCTTTATTCAGGTGTCTCAAGCGGTTCCGCAGTAGTGGGAGCCATTCGCTGGGTTCAGCAAAACCTGGCAACACTCAAACCTTCAAAAGATCACGAAAAGAATGTTCTGATCATTCTACCCGATAGCGGAAACCGCTACCTTTCGAAGGTATATAATGATGACTGGATGAGGGAGGCCGGATTTTTAGACCACCCCTCGTTAGGGAAGGTTCTGGACCTTTTACAAATTTCAAAAAACAATGGTCAGAAAAAAGGCAGCCCTGACTCAGGAATTATCATGGCTAAGCAAAACGAGAAGGTCTCTTCAATCATCGAAAGAATGAAAGAAATGAACATCAGCCAACTTCCTGTTTGCGACGACGGCGGATGGATCAAGGGGGTCGCCACCGAAGGTGCCATTCTAAGTGCTCTGTACGATGGAAGAGTTCGTGCGGATGACTCGATTGAGAGCCTAGTCGACCCTTCTGTCGAATTTGTTACTCCAAACGATCCCATTGAAAAAGTCACAAGACTTGTCACATCGGGAAAGACTCCTCTCGTGAGTGATCCAGACAGCCAGGGAGCACTTTTGGGAATCATTACTAAAATTGACCTTCTGACCTACCTAGGACATCGCAAATGAAAAAAATGGATTCTGAAAACGTAAACCAGTTTGGATTTGGAACGCGTGCTATTCATGCAGGGCAAGCCCCGGAACCTGTGACTGGTGCAGTGATGGTTCCGATTTTTCAGACCAGCACCTTTGCTCAGGAGTCCCCAGGGAAGAACAAAGGGTATGAATATGCGCGCACTGGAAATCCTACCCGAACCGCGTACCAGGACTGTGTAGCGTCTTTAGAGGGAGCAAAAAGCGCTCTCGCTTTTTCTTCGGGCTTAGCCACCACAGATGCCATTCTTCACACTCTAAAAAGTGGAGACCACGTCCTATGCTGTGACGATGTGTATGGAGGCACCTTCCGGATTTTCGATAAGGTTTATAGAAAGCTGGGATTGGATTTTACTTTCTTGGATTTTTCAGATCTGAAACAAGTGGAAGCGGCTTTTCGCCCGAATACACGCCTCTTGTGGATGGAAACCCCAACAAACCCCTTGCTTAAAGTCTTAGATATTGAGGCGATCACAGCAATAGCTCGTCGTAAAAAAGTGGTGTCAGTCGTGGACAATACTTTTATGAGCTCCTATTTTCAAAAGCCCCTCTCCCTCGGGGCAGATTTGGTCATCCATAGCGTCACCAAATACATGAATGGTCACAGCGACGTTGTGGGAGGAATTCTCGCAACTAGCAATTCAGAACTGTACGAGCAAATCAAATTTTTCCAAAATGCTGTAGGCGCTGTACCTGGCCCTATGGACTGCTTTCTCGTCATGCGAGGTCTGAAAACCCTGCATTTGAGGATGGAACAACATCAAAAGAATGCCTTTGAAGTTGCCCATTTCCTAGAAGGGCATTCAAAAATCGAGAAGGTCATCTACCCTGGCTTGGAGTCACACCCGGACCACGCGTTAGCTCGTAGACAAATGAGTGGTTTCGGAGGAATGATCTCTTTCTATTTAAAGGGTGGCCTAGCCGAGACCCGGCGGTTCTTAGAGCAGGTTTCATTATTTACCTTGGCCGAAAGCCTGGGCGGGGTTGAGTCCCTCATCGGACATCCAGTAACAATGACTCACGCGAGTATTCCGGTGGAGACTCGCGAGAAAATTGGAATTCGAGATAATTTAGTAAGAATTAGCACAGGAGTCGAAGACGCTCAGGATTTGATTGCGGATTTGACCCAGGCTCTGAAGAAGATCTAGCCTTACACAGAACGAAGTTCGAAATATGCATTGGCTCTAAGAGGTGTTTTCACTAGGTGCCAACTGGACAATTGCACGTCCCATGTCTAAGACAACGCCTGTGCAGTCTTCCGGGGGCAGAACACTATCCTCGGAACTAGCCTCTGTTTCGGTATCTATTTCGCTCGATCCAGGACTGGTCTTCACCCGCCATGTCATTTCATTAAGACAGGCGGAGCCTTCTTCCAAGCGAGTTTGATTTAAAACACCAAGAAGATCCTGTGATCCATGAGCAACGTTAACAAAACCCTCCGAAAAAAGCGCAAAACGACTACCCGGAGACATTTTGAGCTCAGCTTCTTTTAGACCGATTAACGAAGCACTCTTGGAAACCGCACCTCCTTGAGACGGGAGTTGGCTCAATGGCGCCCCTGGCTGACCATAAGCTAGGAATACGTTTCCCAAGCTGACGTAGCGAAACTTCTGATCCTTTCGCGACAAGATTCCAAAAAACAAAGAGACTTGATCGCGAGGACTCATTGTGACCAAAATCTCTTCATAAACAGACTGAACAATCTCAAGGGACGCTCCCGCTCTGCCCATTCTGTCCTGGGAGAGTTTAACTGCTGCTTTCATGAGTATCGTCAAAATAGCTCCAGACAGTCCGTAGCTGTTGGACCGGAAGTAAACCATCGACAAACAGGAGCCATCCTTAGTCTCTGCCAAGTCGAAGTGATCTCCGCCCGGCTTTAACCCAGCTAAATATCGATGATGTACATTGAATCCTTTGACCTTAGGAAACCTCTTGGGCATTTTCAGATTGTGAATACGACTCGCCAACTGCAAGTCTGATTGAAAATGTTTGATAACGTCAGAAAGGGTTGCATTTAGCTCTGTGACTTCATTCCACAACACCATCTGTTTAAAAAATCGAATCTTACTTTCAATTTCGGCCGCACGAAAAGGAGCAACAATAACGTCGTCAACATATAGGCTCTCTAAATTTTTAGGTACAGAGTTACTTTCGCCTAGAACTAGAAACACCGCATTCCCTCGCCGATTCAGACCGAAAAGAAAGCTTTTCAGATCTGGAATTTCTACGTCAACGAACACCATTTGGGACTGTTGAGCTTCCTTGGCTCCTCCACGAAAGACTTTTACTGGAGCTTCCAAAGTCCTCATATGGGACTCGAGCTGTCTCGCCCACTGCGCTTCGCGCTCCGTTGTAGAGGCATAAACTGTCAATATTAAGTCTGTCATTTTCCAACCCCCATTTACCTACTCCTCAAAACGAACGAATCTTGTATTGCATTAAAACCCGTGTATCCGGCGCACTCAGACTAATGGTCCCGGTTTCTTCCGTGTACCAACTGAAGGAAAGCTCAGCACCCCGCGAACTCCGCAAGCCAAGGCCAAAAGCAGGATACCCTCCGCCATAGCCCCCCCGAAGGTAAACTCTGTCTCGAAGATTCATCTCGGCGCCCACGACGAGCCTTGCCGACGCAGTCGCACCTGAAACATTGGTAAGGTCGCGTTCCACAACGATCAAATTCAAAACTGCCCCTTGCCCTAGCCTGGGATGAAGAGAGAATGATCCATCAAAGCTCATCGTCTCGGTCGCGGGAGCCCCGACGGCGCCAGAGGAGACATGAAGAAACGTTGAAGTGGTATAAGCCGTATTGAGGGCATTTCGAACGACGAAATCAAAAGAAGGAAGCATCACCGTAGGCAGAATCAACGCCGCCCCCAAAGTATGAGAAAACCCTGCACCTTGGAACAATCCGGAATTGAACGATGCTGAACCGACCGCAACATTGGTGAAAGTCCCGCTAGCCTGGTTTACCCATTGCAGAGAATACCCTATGCGAAAAGCCCCATTTAAGAGTCGAAAGCCCGTACCGACTGCTGGAATGACTTGATAAAGAGTCCGATAATTTAAGGTTCCATCAGCATTGGCAGACGCGACAAATTGCCCTTGAACCAAAACCCCCACAGCAATTCCTTTTAGACTAAATGTTGGAACGAAGGAGACACCCATTCCGGAAGACGTCCCAGGACTACTCTGAAGCACGGAAGCATAGCTTGGTAGATTGAGAAAATTCGTTGCCGACGTAATATTGTTAAAAAGGGCCATGTCCCCATAGATTCCAAAATTGATGGGTTGAAATTCAGACTTTCTGCTTTTTCCAAGAAGTGCTGGATTTTGAAAGAGACCCGCTGCTGAATCATCCCCCAATGGCAAATTGCCATCAGCCATCGCCGCATTTTGTGCTGACTGGTATCGCGTTCCCGGAACAGGATCAAATCGTCCTTCCGCGGGTTGGCAGATTCCAAGCATACCCACAACAGAGAGTACAAGGAGGCAATAGCAAGATCTCACACTAACCTGTCGGTATTTCTAACTATTAAATAAAAAAATTTAAGCTCTCTCAGCGTCGTACCGATCAGGGGCATATGGGAGACTCCCACTCCGCAGCCATTATTTTCGGTGAAATCCCTGCCTGGGCAGAGGAAGTGGCACTCACGCTCCTGAAGGCCCTCCGAGAGCGAGACCCCTACACCTATGGGCATTGCCGTCGTGTAGCTCGGAACGCTCGGCTATTGGCGCGTGCTGCCGGACTGAGCCTGCGTGAACAAATTATTATCGAATATTCCAGCCTTTTCCACGACCTAGGTAAGATCGGGATTCCAGATAGCATTTTGTTGAAACCAGGGCGCCTGTCTCCAAGCGAAGAAGCCATCATGCGCACCCACCCAGTTAAAAGCGCCGAGATCATGGACCCATTAGCACGAGTTCCTTTTTTTCGAACACTACTGCCGGGAATCCGCCATCATCATGAGAGAATGGATGGACAGGGTTACCCAGATCATATTCAAGGGGATAATATCCCGCTCACGGCGAGGGTAATTCTAATCGCCGATACCTATGATGCGATGACAACCAATCGTCCTTATCGAAAGGGTCGCGCTGAAGAGTTTGCCTATAAAGAACTCAAACAGTTTGCCGGACGTCAATTTGACCCTCATTTAGTTCAAATTTTTCTAAAGTCACACCCCCACTGGGGGCAGCTCGAAGAGGAAATTACTGAGGGCTTCATTGCCTCCCACTTCAAAAGGGCAGCATGAGAGTTTTTCTCACGCGTGTGCACTGGAATATGTTAAGCTTTCTGTACAAAGTATGGGAAAATCAACAATTTTAATTATCGAAGACAACTCAGATACCAGGCGCTTCTTGGAAGCGATGCTCTGCAAAGAGTTTGAAATCATTGCCGCCGAAAACGCAGTGATCGGTATTGAATATGCCCGCACAAAATCCCCCGACCTCATCCTCTTGGATATCATGTTACCGATCCTCAGTGGCTATGACGCATGCAGCCTTCTCAAGAAGGATGAAAAAACTAAGAGAATTCCAATCATTTTTCTCTCCGCAAAAAATACCGTTCCGAATATCACCCAGGGTTTAACGCAAGGCGCAGACGATTACATGGGTAAACCCTTTGACTACAAAGAGCTGGTCGCACGAATCCACGCAAGGCTCAGAAAGTATGATGAAGGCTCACCTCCCATTACCCAAATCGGAGAGCTTAAGATCGATCATCAAAATCGCGAAGTCTTTTATGCAGGGAAAAAGGCGAACCTGACCCTAACTGAATTTGACCTTCTGCGTTATCTATCAGGAAATGCTGGCTCGATTATTTCTCGGGAAGACATTTTGCGAGAGGTTTGGAAAGACCAGTCTAAAAAGTCCAATGACCGCACAATTGACGTTCATATTCGCGCATTGCGTCGTAAAATTCCGGGTCTGATTAAGCACCTGATTTCCGTCTACGGCGTAGGCTATAAGTACGAGAAAAACTAAATCTTTTTGAAAACTCTTCCGAAAAAGCTATGAGAGGTTGACTCAACTCATGGGCGAAGTATTAAAAAAATTCGGACGCTACTTTCTCCTAGATGACATTGCCCAAGGCGGGATGGCTGAAATTTTCCGAGCACGTCTTGCATCCGCAGACGGTGCGGGGCGCCTGATGGTTATCAAACGGATTCAGGCAGGATACGGAGCCAATACCGAGTTTCAGCAGATGTTTAAATCAGAGATCAAAGTGACTATGGGATTCAACCATCCCAATATCGTCCAGCTCTACGACTTTGGTGAAGAGCAAACTCAGCCCTATATCGCCATGGAATTAGTGGACGGAAAAAACCTCCGACAATTTATCACTCGAGCAAATGAGCTTAAACAACCTTTCCCAGTGGAGTTGGCAGCATTTATCATGGAGCAAGCAGCCTCCGGTCTTCACTATGCCCACAGCTACCGAGACAAAATTACAGGTGAAGCTTACAACATTGTTCACCGAGATATTAGCCCTCAAAATATTCTCATTTCCTACGAAGGGACTGTAAAAGTTATCGACTTCGGGATCGCCAAAGCAACCACCAATATGGAGGCTACTCGGGCGGGGGTCATCAAAGGTAAACCGAGCTATTTATCTCCGGAACAAATTTCAGGCGAGGTTCTAGACGGGCGAAGCGATATTTTCGCGCTGGGTGCCGTGCTTTGGGAATGCCTTACCGGAAAAAAACTCTTTGCTGGAGAGAGTGATCTGGCCGTTCTCAAACTCATTGAAAGCTGCCAGACTTACGTAAAACCTCCATCTACCCTGAATCCAAAAGTACCCAAAGAGCTAGATTACCTGGTCTTAAAAACCCTAGCAAAACAGAGGGAAAAGCGATTTCAAAACGCTGAAGAGCTTCAACGGGCTTTTCATAAGTTCCTTTATGCTTTTGCACCAGATTTTAATCCTTCCGATCTATCCTATTATGCGAAAGACCTCTTCAAGAATGAAATTGTTGAGGACCGCAAGAAGATCCAAAAACTGAATGAGAAAGCAGAGGTCTTGCTCGCTAGCGGCATCCAGGACTCCCCAGCTGCGGGATCCAATGCGGACGACAGAACTGTCTTGGCCAGTGGAGCAAAAAAACCTGTGGCTGGAAGCGGTGAACATCTTTTCGAGAATTCAGCCCCTAATGTGAAAATTGAAACTGAACCGACCGCTTACACTCAAGTACGAAACTCATCGAGTCCTCGAACAATGCCCTCGGTTCCGACTCCGTCCACCCCAGCACAGCCCATGAGACAGAGCCAAACCAGCATGCGTAGTTCGGCTCCGATCCAGAGAAAAACTCTGACTCCATCTGAACCGACCAGCAATGCCAAATACATAGGGATCGGTGTAGCCGCTCTTCTCGTGGTTTCTATATTCGGCCCTGATTTTGGAATTCGGATTCCCATTCTTTCGAGTTTATTTTCTGACATCCTCAGAGGCAATGAGGCTCGGCTCATTCTTGAAGGAAATCAAAAGAATGTCGTTGTGGCTATCAACGGCGAAACTGTTGCGAACTCCTTGCCTGCAACCCTGAGGGGCTCAGTTGGAACCCCCTTTCGAGTCACAGTGACCGGTGCAGCGGGTTCCTTTCAACAAGACATCACCCTGAAAAAAGGGGAACAAAAGTCAGTCATGGTCACGCTTTCCACAGACGGTCGCGTTCCAACTTCTTCTATGAGTGGAGTTACAATTCCTGAAAAAGGCGTTCTTCTCAAACTGAGCATCACACCCGGTGCTTCAGAGACCTCAAAGATGAAGGTTCAGATCAACGGACGAGATGTAAGTCCTGTGGCTCCGAGTCTCACCGTTCCCCTGGATACCCCTCTGGAAATTTCCATTGACCGGGATGGGTACAAACCCTTTCACAGGTCGTTAGTCTTAGATTCTAGAACTGTAGGATCCTTGAAAGAATGGTCCGCAGATATCAGCCTTGAGCCCACCCGTTTCGGGTTCATCACGATTCACACCGTTCCGAGTGCCGAAGCCACCATGATGATCGACGGTTCACAATGGCAACAAAAGACTCCAGTAGAAAACTGGAAAATTCCCGCAGGGACCTATTCTCTCCATTTAACAAACCAGGTCCTAGGCATGGAAAAAACAGTCAATATTACCATCGAAGAAAACAAAGCCATCACTGTGGATGAAAGACTTCAAATCAAATAACGGACATCTCGTAGGATCTATCCCAGGAGTTTCTACTTCTTTCGCAGCATCTCTAAAAGTTTTGGAATAAAGCCACCGAATCCACCATTCGAGAGAACTGCCACAAGGTCTCCAGACTTCGCATCACGCGCAATACTTTCAACTCCGGACTCGACATCCTTCATCAGGAAGCCCATTTGACCCTTTTTACAAATATCGCGCACGAGCTGGTCGCTTGAAAACTGATCAGAGCTGTCTATTTTGGATTGATCGTACGGAGCGGCGATATGTACGACCGATGCGCCTTGAAAAGCAGCTGCATATTCATTTTGAAATACCTTTCTACGAGAGGTGGCACTTCTTGGCTCAAACACAGCAACCAAACGGCGATCTGGATACTTTGCCCGTAAGGCCTTGAGCGTCTCTCTCACGGCTGTGGGATGATGAGCAAAATCGTCAATAACCAGAACACCCTGGACCTCTCCCCTGACTTCCTGTCTTCTTTTCACTCCCTGAAATGACTTCAAAGCACCACTGATTTGATCCACCGGGATACCTAACTCGTGACACTCTATCCAAACACTCAGGGCGTTTAAAATATTATGAACCCCAGAGATTCGCATTGAAACCTCGGCGACACTCTTTTCGAGGTCGGAATCGTAGATCTCAAAGTGAGTCATATCAGGGGCCATGCTAATTTTTTTCGGGAAATAGCGAGCTCCCGTTTTCTCCGAGCTTCCGTAGCTAATGACCCGTATGTCCCCTCTCACATTGTGAATCAGTTTTTTAACCGAGTCGTAATCAAAACAAGCAATGAGCCGCCCGTTCTTGCGGATCCGATCTAACAGTCCTTCGAAAGCTCTCACAACGGCCTGAAAATCCGGATAGATGTCAGCGTGATCAAATTCCACAGAAGTTAAAATGGCATGATCAGGAAGATAATGATTGAACTTCGGCACCTTGTCCCAAAAAGCCGTATCATACTCATCTCCTTCTAGAACAAACGGGGTTCCAGCCTCTTGACTGGAAAGGTGAAAACTAAAAGGAAGGTCATGGGAAACCCCCCCGATAAAATAGTTTGGATTTTTTCCACACTGAACCAACGTATGAGCCAAAAGACTTGAAGTAGTCGTTTTTCCATGAGTTCCCGCAACCACTAAATTTAATGTTTTTTGGAGAAGAAGTTTTTCCATCGCCTCAGGCAAAGACGAATAGACATACCCACCTGTCAAAGCTGCATGTGCCTCCGGATTCGCCTTGCCAATGACATTTCCAATGACCACTAAATCAGGCTTGCTCCCTGTGTGCGTGAGATGGGTTTCGCTGTACCCATTCAAGAGTTCCACTCCGGCTGCTTTTAAAACATCACTCATTGGCGGATAGACATTCTGATCACTTCCAGTAACCCGAATCCCTCGCCGTCGAAGAAATGCAGCAAAGGAGCCCATCAAGGTGCCGCATACACCCACAATATGAACCGTTTTTAAGGATTCGAAGTCGGGCAATTCCAGATAGGAACTACGATTATTTGAGCTATTCATGGCATTCCTTTCAGAAGGCAAAACAATAACGATCAAATAGCAAGATCCAGCCGAACTGCATCATGAAATTTCGGCCTAAATTTTCGAATTAATATATTCTCCCGATTGGGATGAACGCGATTGGAGAGTAAAATCACCCCCAACCTAGCCTCTGGATCAATCCACAAGGACGTCCCAGTAAAGCCTAGGTGCCCAACCGACCTCTTAGAGAACAAAGAGCCGCTTGAAGAGCCTTGAGGTGAAGGCATATCCCAACCCAAAGTCCTAAAATTTCCATCCGATGGAAGAAGTGTTCCTGAAATGGGTCGCCACATTTGTTCCACAACCGAAGCACTTAGAAACCCACCAAAAATAGAGCGAATAAACTGAGCAAGGTCGAGAACACCACCGAAAGCTCCAGCGTGGCCTCCATAGCCCCCCATGGCCCAACAATTATCATCATGAACCTGACCCTGTAAGACAGCTCCTCGCCACGGACACTCTTCCGTGGCAGCTGCGTTCAAATCAATCCCTACAGAGGCAGAACAATTAACCCTTCGAAAGCTCGCTCCTGTGATTCCCATTGGATTCCAGACAAATCGCTGAACGGCCTCATCTAATGGGGTCTGCACCACAGACTCCAATAGAAATCCGAGCAAAAGAAAAGAAATGTCGGAGTATAGAATCTTTTCCCCTGGACCACTTACTGGATTTTCCGCCAAGACTAAGGCTTTCATTGCCTCTTGCCGGCGATAAACTGGAATCTCAAAAAGTGTTTTCGAATTAAACTCTTCCCGTAAGCGCTCCCAAAAAGGAGAACAGTTCGAAAAACCTGCGGTGTGAGATAAAAGGTGGGAAACGCGGATTTCGGAATGGCGAAAATGAGGAAGTACAGCAGCAACTGGAGTATCCCAACTCAACCATCCCCGCTCGACTAAAACCGCAGTCAACATGGCGGTGGCAAAGACCTTTGTAAGAGACGAGAGATCAAACAGAGTCGTCCCTTCCATGACCTGAGGCGAGGGAACTGACCTACGATTTCCTTTGGCTAATGACCAAAGGAGATGAGGTTCGCTGGCTTTCCAAACTCCGACGCCAAATCCTGGACTCACCCCTTGAGTCAATGCCTCTTGCAAGACTTCACAGGTACGAGGAAAATATTTTTCGTCGAGCGGAACCTGTTCGAATTTTTGATTGTTCATATTCTCCGTGCGGTCACCATTAAGAGTTTGGACCACCTTGGAAGAAGTTTGCTCATCCAACCCAGGGGTTTATCTAGACCATGCCCTGCCTCGTACAGCCCAGGAGCCCCGGAAACATCTTCCACCTTAAAACCCGTTTGAAAACAGAGTTCTTCAATTTTTTCTAAATTAAAAATTCGTACATGATCGCCGAAATGATCTTCAGGATACGCACCAATCATCGAGGGATAGCCTCCAAGTAAAATACGAATCCGATTTTCAATACTGTTCAAATTGGGAGTTGTGAAAATCAGAATGCCCCCTTCTTTCAGAACTCGATGACTTTCCTGGAAGAAGAACTTGGTGTCATACAAGTGTTCTACCACCTCTCCAGCGTTGACCACATCAAAGGACGAATTTTCAAAAGGCAAGCCATCCTCAACATTGGCCACCTTTACCTGGATGCCCCGTTTTTCAGCAACGGCAGCCGCATTCGCATTGACTTCAACGCCCCAGACCTCGTTATTCTGATCTTGAATAACTTTTGAAATTCTACCACCCAAACACCCGACGTCCAAAACCCTTTTGCCTTTGCCAATTCTAGACAAAAGATATTCTTTGCGATGAGGAATATTGAAAAGAGTGTCCTCTGCCGCCAAACTGTCATATTTGGTCACATATTCTCGCATCTGCATTTTTTATATTCCTCCGGCCGACCCACACCCGGCCTGTTTTAACGCGCCACAGGCTCATTTTGAACAGAACTATATTACCCATTTTTCATTTAAGAGTTTTCCGGTTTCAAACCGTTCAGCTCCTAAGGGCGCTAGATCCAACGTTTGATATTTTCCTTGGACGATTTTCTCGGCGAGACCTAGACCCGCCGTATAACTTTGCATAACGCCATGCCCAGAAAATGAATGGGCTTCAAACAAACGGCCTGAAGAGCCAGCTGGCCCGCGGTTCACAGCGCCCAAAATCGCACACTCATCCGGAGAGACCTCATAAAGCCCCGCCCATCCGGTTACATGTTTTAACTTTTCAAAACTGCTCGAGCGTTCGTAGAGGGCAGGCCAGATATGTTCCTGAAAAAAACCCTCTCCGTCATAATCAAAGTTGTATCCCTTGGGTTCTTGCGTCGCAAATCCCGCCAGCCCATTGGTTGCCTCGGGATGAAAATAAACTCCTGAAGTATCAACAATCATCCCATAGGGGGTGAGATCAATCTCTCTACAATCAAAAATACTCACTTGGCGCCGCACTGGAAAGGATGGACAGGAATACCCTAGAATTTTAGCCACATCCGATGCCCATGGCCCCGCACAGTTGATCAAGGTATCCACCTCGAACTCAACCAGGTTTCTCAGCCCCTCTTGTGGCTGGCGCTGAGTGAGCACTTCTTTTTTAGTTTCGTGAGACATGACAGCCTCAAATTTTTCAACACGAACTCGAACTTTTCCGCCGGACTCTGAGAAACGAGCCTCTCGTAAGAGGGCTCGATCCTCAAATAGGACGCCCCTTTTTTTCGCGCGCGCGCGGAAGTGGTTCTTTAGGAGATTTGGATTAATCAAACCATCTCGTGCTGAAAACACTCCTCCAGCTACACCGTCTGTTTTGTCTAGAAATGGAATTTTGTCTTGGATCTGTTTTACTGACAAGAGATCCACCGGCCAGCCATTTTCATTCTGTTTCGCTACAGCCAATTCAACAGCCTTCATCCGAGAATCCGGATGCAACCAAAGGTACCCACAGGCCCGATAGCCAACCTCTTCAGCAACTTTAGAAAAATAGTTAATAGATCCACGGGACATTTGAACGTTAAGGGGTTCTAACCAAGTCGCTCTGACCCCTCCCGCATTTAACTCTGAGCTGCTGAGTGAGCCCTCCAAATCAAAATCAATAACTCGAATTTTTTGAACACCCAGTTCGGCCAAATGCATGGCCACACTACTGCCTACCAGACCTGCTCCAACTACCAGAATTTCCCCACCTGCAGTCATGAGGGCACCCTACCACATGAGTTCGGAAAATGTCTCGGCGATGATTTTGAGTTCTCGGTCCTGTTCGGCGACGTATAGAATCTTGGTACCCCTAGACCGATGACCCCAAGCCCCATTTCTGAGTTTGGATCTGTAATTTTGGGTAAAAGTGACCATTGAGTATTTAGGATGGCGGTAGAAATGAACATTCTCTGGGTTTACTTCGATGGAGGCATACCTAGAATTAAGGTTAGATTTATACGCCTTCCAGGCATCCCGATTCTTTCCATTTGCAGAAAAGTCCCCGTGATAGTGAGAGATGTATTCGTCAATATTTTTCGTTTCCCAGCCGCGAATCCACCCTTCAAAAAACTTCTTCAAGCCAGTATCTGCGCCGGGATGGAGATACTCTTGAGTGAGCTCAGAAAAAATCAAAATCGGCGTCAAGCCCAGTCGAATTTTTGGCTGAATCTCTAAAATTTCCTCATTTTTTACGACAACGCAACCCTGGCTATCGTAATTCTTCTTCAATCGATCGGGCTCATTCGTGGCGTGAAGCATAATCCCATTTCCAGTTCGTCCGGCCAGATGGTCAAACGCATTTGGAAAATTCATCGGCAAACTCATTACTCCAAATTTGGCTTGGAGCTTAGGCGGTTTGAGGATCCCTGTAAAAGTGTAAATCCCTTCGGGGGTTTTCAGGTCGTTTTCGTCCTCTTTGTCCCCTTTTACTTGTCCCAAGGTCGCGTGGTAAGTTTTGAAAATCTTATACTCACCGGAAACGTACTCTCCCAAAAGCAGCTGGTTGGTCTTCTTATCAACCAACAACACTGTACTGGGAGCCGACGGCATCGCAGAGGACAGGTTTTCGAAACCTAGAGTAAAAACAACAAGGACTAGAAATAGTTTAAAAATTCTCATCTTTATCTAGAATATTAAAGAACCCCACCACTGCCGTCAAGCAGGAGGGAGGGATTGATTCTGATGAGATCGACATCGAAAGCTCCAAACGCGCCCTAGAGCCTCAATCACAATCCGTCGATTCATCTTGGAAGCGCCAACTTTCCTATCTACAAAGGTAATCGGAAACTCGTGAATATCGAATTTTTTCAAAAATGCGCGGTATTTGAGTTCAATCTGAAACGAGTAGCCATCGGATCGGAGACTGGGATAGTCCACAGACATCAAGACCTGTCTTTTCCAGCCGTTGAATCCGCCGGTAAAATCCCGAATATTAGCGCCTAGGATCAGGCGAGAATAGAGACTGCCCCCACGACTCAATATCTTCCTGCCAATACCCCAATTTACAGTCCCGCCCCCAGGCACATACCTCGACCCAATAGCAACATCATGAGTGAGAAGAGACTGAAGCATTACCGGCAAATATTTTGGATCATGGGAGAAGTCGGCATCCATTTCGATAAAAACTTGGTAATCGCGCGCCATACCCCATTTGAAGCCATTCACATAGGCCGTTCCCAGGCCCATCTTCTTTTCACGGTGAAGAATGTGGACTCGCTTTTCCCGAGCGGCGATCTGGTCAACCAATTGGCCAGTTCCATCCGGAGACCCATCATCTACGACAAGAACATCCACTTCTGAGGGAGTGACCTTCATCACTTCCTCAAGTAAAAGGGGAATATTTTCCTTCTCGTTATACGTCGGAATAATAATCAGTGTGCGCACGGGGCCTTTCCCAATCGATAAAAATCTTGGAATTCAATTTTTCTAGATCTCAAAATGGAATGTCATCTTCAGTGAAAGAAGGCTCAGGCATTCCCCCAGCGCCAGGAAATCCAGAAGACATCCCAGAATCCATGCCGCCTAAACCAGCAGGAGAATGTCCACCACCCATCTCTCGACCAGGTCCGTTTGAGCGCTCTGGAGAGCCACTCGGACCCATCCCTGACCCAGCTCCTTGGCCAACTCCGGGAGCATTTCCCCCTAAAAACTGGACCGTCTGAGCCTGAACTTCAGTCGTATACTTCGTTTGATTGTCTTTGTCTTGCCACTGGCGGGTCTGCAGTCGGCCTTCTACATAAACCTGACGGCCCTTACTCAAATATTGACCACAGTTCTCTGCAGTTTTTCCCCAGACCACCACACGATGCCATTCGGTGCGTTCTTGCTTTTGTCCAGACTTATCGACCCAACTTTCATTAGTCGCTACACTGAAATTGGCAACTGCTGCGCCAGACGGGGTATAACGAACTTCCGGGTTTTGGCCGAGACGACCTACAAGTATGACTTTATTTACAGACATGCCAAAGAAGTAGCGTTGACCGAAGCCTGATGTCAAGGCGATTTAGGAATCGATTCGCCCCTGACACTGCCAGGCGAGTCTTTTTGGCCTTTACTGGCTTTAGCCGCTTCTTCAGGGGAAGGCCCAGGCGGAGATGCAGGCGGCGAGGCACCCTCCGCAGGCTTCCCTTTTTCAGGGTAGGGAATACCGTGGTCCGCAAACTTTTTACGCCAATGAGCTTCGACTTCTTTTTTGGCCCAGTCTTCGTCTATGAGGAACAGGTAAGGATCAAAACCGCAATGAGGACAGGGCAGTGCCGCTCTCATCCTCCAACGATAGATAAACTCAAAGCCCGCCCAGAAAGGAAATACTGAAACTATCCCTTTCCATGCCAGCCAGGGCGATGTACAAATCGTAAAAAAAACTGCGGTCAATACCACCTGTGAGACTTGTCTCACCCCACCTGGCCTCGAACGAAATGGAACTTTCCGCTGGGCACGACACAAAGGACATAGAAAACTCCAAACCTGCGGGTGTCTGTCGTTCCAAATCGATTTCTTCAGAGTCCCCTGAAGGTCGGGTTTCTGGAGCGACATAGGCGGTTTAGTAAACTGTCCTCGTGCCATCAACGAATAGGATATCATGAGATGATGAAATCAAAGAAACCTGGTCACTTTACGCCTCGCGTTATTCAATCTCGATTTCCAGCTGCATGGACTTGGTTTGTAGATGAACTCATCCCCGCTACTGCTAAGAAGAAATACAGCCCAAAGGAAAGCTGGAAAGAGAAGCCCTTTAGCAAAGAGGACGCACGCTTCTTTTTTAAAGGAATCGAAGAGCTATCGAACCTTTTCACCGAGGAAAGACCTAAGGGGATGGTTCCATACTTTAATCATCCCAAATACCGGTGCGCGTACCTGCTCTATTTCTTGCCCCTCCAAGCTGCCAAGTTTCTCACCCTTTTTGAACTTAACCCAGGCGCACTAAAAGCCGCATTGCAACATGGCAGAGAGCAGAAAGTCCTAAGAATTGCAGATATCGGTGCCGGTCCTGCAACTGCCTCGCTGGCGTTCCTTCTTTGGATTTTGGAAAATGAAAAGGGAGAAATCCCTAGAATTGAATTCTATTGGTCCGATACCCAATCTGACATTCTGAAAGACGGCAAAGAACTTGTTGAATCTCTTAGTAATCAGTTTCCCAAACTCAGGGACAAGGTGGAGATCCACCTCAGCACACTTCCCTGGTGGAAATCGGCCTCTCGTCTTCCTGACGAGCTCTCATTGACTTTTTTAGGACATGTTTTAAATGAGTCTGCTGTTCCAACCCAAATGAGCGAAGCGTTTTGGCCAGACCTAATCGATCGCGCTTCCGGCGGTGGTGTCTTGATGGTTGAGCCCGCAGCTCGCAAGTCTTCGCAGTACCTATCCCGCCTCAGAAATGAGCTTTTTTCTAACGATTGCATAGAAAACACACCTCAGCGAATCTGGGGACCTTGTCTCCACGCCGGAAACTGCCCCCTTGCTGAAGGAAGGGACTGGTGCCACTTTTCAGTTCCAACAAAAATTCCGGGAGAGTGGTTTAAAGGGTTTTCAGAAAATCTAGGCTCGGAACGTCAGTGGGTTAAGTTCTCTTATTTATGGGTGGCATCGGCTTCCCACCCGGCTCCACTGCCACCCGCAACTGCACGTAGGGTGATTAGCGATACGCTTTCTCAAGGCCTAAAAGCAACCCACCTGCTTTGTGAGCCCGATGAGGCCCGAAAGTGGAACCCCCCAAGCGGAGTGCGCATTTGGCGTGGAGACGTTGTGAAACTCTCCAAGGGTCGAGAAGAATTCTAAACTTTCCGATTTGCCGAAGGTTCCGGCTGGCCCCCTCACGGAGGCCAGCGGTTCTAGGTAGGCGATGATTGAATTCTAAGTTGTATTTACTGACGGCCACTGTCGCCCCCATCCACATACGTACCGCGCCACAACTGCGACTCGTAGCCCTGCTTTTATCTAATGCATTCTGTGTGCCAATCTGAAGTCGTGTATGAAAGCAGAGAGTCACAAAATTCAAGATGCATCATGTAAAAGTTTGCATTGAATCAAGCCAACCCTAAAAATTTTTCAATTTTTTCTGAGAAGCACCGCCCAAAAACCGTCCCCCCCAGAATCTAAATGAGGGGCCAAGCTCCATGTTCTGACTACATTCGGAACTAGTCCTAGAGCCTCAAGATGAGCAGGACCTTCTTCCTCTAGAACAGAGCAAACCGAGTAGGAAATAAAACTGCCGGCTGGAGCTTTCTCAAAGGCCTCCTGAAGCAGTTTGGCTTGAGTCTCAGCCAAGGCTTTCAAATCTGATTCTTTTCTTAACCACCGAACATCAGGATGCCGACGAATTAGTCCGCTTCCAGTACAGGGCGCATCAATCCAGATCCAATCCTGCTCATTCCAAGCAACACTTTCGCGATCAACGACTCGAATAGCCTGTGCTGTCCGCGCAACAGTGTCTCGCAAAAGTTTCATTCTTTTGTGTGCTAAATCCGTCGCACTCACCTGAAAACCTAACCAAGAAAGAGCCACTGCCTTCCCGCCTGGTGCTGCACAGAGGTCCAATGTTCGAATGGACTTTGGGTCTTTTGAATTGGCAGCGACAATGCCAGCCATCTCCGACACGAGAATCTGGCTCGAAATATCCTGAATGATAAACTCGCCTTCGCGGAAGCCAGAAAACTGCGTTGGATTGCCGCCTGTTGTTGACGCCCAAGAAAATGACACCGGGCCCTTTTCGGCACCATCTGGAGCCTTCCAGGAGTCATTCTTAGCCCTCAACCAAAGGACCGGCCGTTCTAGACAAGCAGTAGCAAAAGCGCGAGCCCACTCCTCCCCTTGCTGCTTCACCAAACGGTCCCACATCCAATCAGGTAAGCTTGCCCAGCTTGCCTGAGCCGCACGATTCGTCGGTGGAAATGCGAGATCCCTCCAGCCGACCGACTGCTCACTCAGCCTTCTCAAAAGGGCATTTGCAAATTTCGCCGGTAATGCCCCCTCTTTCTTTCGAACTAGACTGACAGTCTCATTGGCTGCAAGGGCCGCCGGAGTCCGCTCCTGGCCAATCAGTTGGTAGGCCCCCATCAGCAGGACTTTCCGAAGCCACCCGGAGGGTTTCTTTTTAAGGGACAGGGAGTCCAGTGCGAGATCCAATCGCCCCTTCCACCGCAGCACCCCTGAACAGACTTCCTGAAGCCACGCATTCTGAGTAGGGGCTAGTCCGGCACCTAGCTCGTTTAAAACATCATCCAGGGGTTCGCCCTTGGACAGAACGCGAGTAATCACCTGAACCGCTAGGCTCCGAGGGTACTGAACAGCATTGGACATCTTCTATTCCTTCTTTAATTCTATGGGTTCCAAAGCAAATAAAACCCTGGACCGAGAGCAGGTTTTACCAATAAGTTCTCTGCGCCAAGCCCCGGAGCCAGGAGTCGTGCCATCTGCGCTAGGTTAAAGACACCGACCTTCGAAGCGGGAACTCCGCTCAAACCGTCCTCATCGTCATCAGCAAAGAGATCCAAAATTGAACGCTTTTTCTTTTCATGGCGAATGACTCTGGGCTTGCCGCTAATTTTTCCAAGCCGAGCTGCCTCGCGAATTGCGTCAGAAAGGGTCCCTAACTTATCAACGAGTTTTAACTTGTGGGCTTGATGTCCCGTGAAGATGCGTCCATCGGCCACCGAAGTTAAATTTTCGTCTTTCAGATTCCGCCCCTGGGCAACGGCTTTTCTAAATTGAATCATAATGTCGTCGACGGTTGTCTGAATCAGGTCTCTTTCCTCTTCAGTCAGCTCTCGAAATTCGGAGCCCATATCTTTAAACTTACCAGCCTTAATTCCATACCTTTTGACTTTCGCCCAATCGTAAAGCTTCTCGAGACTAGCAAACTCCATCAAAACACCAATTGAACCCGTCAGAGTTCCAGGGTTTGCAAAAATCTGATTTGTTCCGACTGCAATGTAATAAGCACCGCTTGCGGCCACCGAAGCCATTGACGTGACAATGGGCTTACTAAAGGACTTCACAGCCTCGTAAATTTCCTGGGATGGAGCCACAGCCCCCCCCGGAGAGTTCAACCGCAAAACGACCGCCTTCACATCGGGGTCTTCTTCCATCTTTTCTAATTTCTCTAGGGTCTTTTTCGAGTCAAGAATCACTCCGTTAATTTCAATAACTCCGACACCTCCGCCCAATCCTCCAAAGAAGCCTGATTTGGTCCGACCGCTCGGCTCTCCTGACTGCGTTAAAAAAAACGCTCCTGAAACCGCCAAGAAAAGGAGAAAGAAGACTCCAGAAAGAATCAAAATCCACACTAACGGACTCAATTTTTTGCTTTCAGCCAAAATAAGACCCCCTTTTGGTTTAACGCTGACGTTAACACGGGAGGAGAAAACGAAACGAAAAAAAAGCCCCTCGTCGTTCCGTGAGTGAGGGGCATAAAAAAAGAGGGGGCTGTTAAGCCCCCTCCCTATCGTTTTAAATCCAGATCATAGGATCCAGATCAGACGGAACTCAGAAAGCAAATCAGCTTTCGTCGTCTTTACCGCCTGAGCCGCCTTTGAGAGCAGCTTTCAACTTGTCGCCAAGAATATCTCCCATTGAGGTCTTCTTGGAACGCTCACCAACATACTGATCGTAGTTAGCGCGCTCTTCGGTACGACCCAATTGCTTAATGGAGAGGCCGATGCGGCGTTCCTTAGGCTCAATGGATAGAATTTCGGCACGAACCTTGTCGTCAACCTTGAGAATGTCAGAGGGCTTCTCAATTCTATGATCAGCGATTTCGCTTACATAGATCAAGCCTTCCACACCTTCTTCAAGCTCAACAAAAGCACCGAAGTCGGTTAGCTTGGTGACCAAGCCGTCCACAGCTTGACCTTGGCGATAGCGGGATTTGATATTTTCCCAAGGATCGCGCTCAAGCTGCTTGATGCCCAAAGAGAACTTCTCAGAGGGTTTGTCAATTCCGAGAACCACGGCGCGAACATGATCGCCCTTCTTGAATTTCTCAGAAGGATGGGCAAATTTCTTTGTCCAAGCGATGTCGCTGATGTGAACCAAGCCATCAATGCCCATGCCGATGTCAATGAAGACACCGAAATCAGTGACAGACTTGACGTCGCCCTCAACGATGGTTCCAACTGGATACTTGATTTCCAATGCATCCCAAGGATTTTCCTGGAGCTGTTTCAAGCCCAAGCTAATTCTCTTGTTTTTGGAATCGACTTCGAGAACTTTACATTCAACTTCGTCACCGACGTTAATCAGCTTAGAAGGATGCTTCACGCGCTCGGTCCAAGACATTTCGGAGACGTGAATGAGGCCTTCAATACCATCTTCAAGCTCAACAAATGCGCCGTAGTCTTTAAGACTGACGATCTTACCTTTAACTTTCACGCCCACTGGGAATTTGTATTCAACTTCATCCCATGGATTTGGAGAAACCTGTTTCAAGCCCAAAGAGACGCGTTCTTTTTCTCGGTCATACTTCAGAATCTTGACCTTGATTTCATCGCCTACAGCGAAAAGCTCACTTGGATGCTTGATTCGGCCCCAGGACATGTCTGTAATGTGCAACAAGCCGTCCATACCGCCTAAGTCGATAAAGGCGCCGTACTCAGTGATATTCTTCACGGTACCGGTCACAATTGCTCCCTCTTGGAGGTTAGCTAGAGTTTCCGCGCGTTGAAGCTCACGTTCCTGAGCCACTACTGCTCGGCGAGACAGAACGATGTTTCCACGTTTCTTGTTGAATTTGATAATCTTAAACTTAAGTTTCTTACCAAGAAATTTGTCGAGATTCTTCACAGGTTTTGTGTCGATCTGACTTCCAGGCAAGAAGGCCTTCACGCCGATATCAACCGAAAGTCCGCCTTTGACCTTAGCAATGACGGTTCCTTCGACGAGCTGATCTTTTTCACAAGCCTGAGAAATTTCGTCCCAAGCGCGGATGATCTCAGCTTTGTCTTTCGACAAGAGCATGAAACCATTTTCCATCTCCATTCTTTCCAAGTAAACGCTCACCACGTCGCCTACTGCTACGTGTGCTGTACCGTGCGCGTCCTTAAACTCTTGAATGGGGACCAGACCTTCACATTTGTAGCCAATGTCTACAGTGACGTACTCTGAGCCGACCGATACAACCGTACCGTCTACGACTTCGCCTTCTTTAATTTCTTGTTGTCTTTGAGAAGCTTCAAACAACTCTGCAAAATTTTCTTCTTGATCATCTGCAAGGTGTTTTGTTTCTTCTGGACCAGTGTCAGATGAAAATTCATTCATCCAGCTTTGGTTTTTGGGCCAACTTTGATTGTTGGGAAGAGGCTGGGACTTTTTGGAGGCCTCGGCTCCAGTGGTTTGCTTACCTACCATATTTAATTTACGGGCCTTTCTTTACTCAGGAGTGGCTTTCTCCACTGCAACGCAGCGATGATGAAAGCTCACTCATCACGATCATACGGACTTGTAGTACTCCGTTGTGGAGGTTAGGTATAGAAAGGTAAACACCCTTTGTCAAAGGGAAATCTAATCAAAAAAGCCTATTTAAAAGGCACTTCGGCGTCTTAACGCCCTCTCGTACAGATTCAAGGACTTGGCCACTCTCTTTTGCTTGTCGTAGTTTGCTACAACATGGCCGCGCCCTCGGGTTCCCATTTGGTGACGAATCTCAGGATGGTC
This sequence comes from Bdellovibrio sp., assembly GCA_016185105.1. Taxonomy (GTDB): domain Bacteria; phylum Bdellovibrionota; class UBA1018; order UBA1018; family UBA1018; genus JACPOE01. Next base: position 17,149 of record JACPOE010000080.1, on the reverse strand, counting down.
TAATAAATACCGAAGCTTAGACTGAAGATCAAAGGCATCGTTAGCCCGAACGGTCAGACCAAACTCGTCCTGTCCAACAATTTCAGTTGAACTCCCCCCACTGGAGATAATGATTGGGCACTCCATCGCCATAGCCTCAATTGCCACCAATCCAAACGCCTCCTGGCGAGACGGCATCACAAAAAGGTCAAAACTCTTCATGATTTCAGGAATATTTTCCTGATAACCCGTGAATATAACATGCTTTTCTAACCTAAACTGCGTCACCATTTCTTGCAGTTCCTCGAGATGCTTTGATTCACTTCCCAAGGTCTCTTCCCCGACAATGACGAATTTCACCTTCTCTGGCTTGGTCTGGTTCATCAAAACACTAGCCGCGGCGCGAATAAATGTGGCTTGACCCTTTGCTGGATCAATCCGACCCACCAACCCGATCACTACGGTGTCAGAGTCTGCCCCCCAAAGGGAACGCTGACGAGTAGAATCCGTATTTTTAGGATTAAAAACCTCAAAATCCAACCCCAAGTTCACCACCTTTACGCTCCGTTCCCGAATAGAATGGGTTTCCAAAACGTTGCGGCGGAGCATATGGCTGACTACGATCAGGTAGTCCAGTCGACTGTAAATAGCCCGGTGAAAGAAATCTTTTTTATAGTGGTCGCTCATAATGTGGCGAGTCGCTAAAAGGGCAATTTTAGGGCGGCTCCAGACCCACGGAACAATCGACCCTAATAGTGAAGTTTGGTGTGAATGAATCAGATTAATTCCAGAATCAAGCAGCTGATGAAGCTTTTTCCTAAGTTTAAAATCAAAATAGTTTCGCGGCTCAAAGCCCAGGGGTAATAAGGAAACTTCACTCCTATTTTTTAAATAGTCATAGATAGGAGTATCCTCAAGACACAAAACTTTCACATTCAGACCCAAAGCGCCTAGATCCAAAGAATCGTTCGCCGCAACCTGTTCTAATCCCCCCCAGGAATGAGAAAGACAAACCACCAGGGCATTTAATTGAGGCTTCAGTGATTCAACAAGCTCTTCCAATCGGCCTGAATCATCTCTATTTTCCAAGTCCAGACAAAATCTCCTTCCACACCAGCTCAGGGTCCAACCCCTGGATACACTGCAGCCGTGCTCCTTCTGGCTGCGCACAAATATTTCGTTCGCAGGGCCAACAAGGCACCGGATTAAGTATCACCTGAGCTCTTCCAGGTCCAATCGGTCGCGTACGATGGGGATTTCCCGCCCCCCATACTACCTGCACAGAGGATCCGCAAAATGCTGCTACATGAGCCAGGCCGGAGTCATTGCTTAAAGTAAACTGCGCCTTCTGAAAAACCGGCCAGTAGGACGATACAGGTCCTTTTCCGGTCCAATCTTCCAAACGTAGGGTGGGATCACTGGTCAAAATCTCTGCAACTTCCTTTTCTTTGGGGCCGCCTAAGATCAATCCTCGCCAGGAGGTCTGATCTGCCATCTTCCGAGCAATTTGTTGAAAAGAATAGACCGGCCAACGCCGACTTTCCGCCGTCGTACCCGGCGCTAAAATCCAATAGGGTGTCTCTGGAGGACTGATTCTTTCCCCTGGCCATTCGCCCGCGAGGTCAAATACCTTTCCTTCGCTTTGAATAACCCCAGGTAACGCAGGATCCAGCTCGTCCTCAGCGGGTTCGCCCCAAAACCTCAACGTCTCCAAACTCTTTTTCTCAAAAAGAAGGTCTGTGTAGGCTTCGCTCCGGTGACGTTCAATGCCCTTTTTCCAATCGGCACACTCATTCAAAAGCCATGAACGTCCATCTGCCTTGTACCCCCTCCTTCTCAGAACCCCGGCTCTAAAAAATATCCAGGCTGCAGAAAATGAGTTCGGAAGACAAATTCCAAGATCCCAGGGTCCAGCATCTTTCACCCGTTTGGCAGCCAGTTCGAGCGCTTCAAATTTGGAGAGCAGGGAGGAGTCCTCCGGCTGCGGCAGTTCGATGATCTCATCGACTTGTTTACAAAATTGAATAGACTTCACCCATGGAACTGAGAGCACCGCAATGGTGCTTTTGGGATAAATTTTTCGTAGATAGTAGAAAAAAGGATAGGCAAGAATTTGGTCCCCAATCCAGTTTGGGGCGCGCACAATAATTCGTTTTGGATCACTCATTTCTTATTCTCAATTCACTTTTACTACGGAACCTGTCTCTCCAGCTGAGGGACCCAGTGGTGCAACCAGAGGCTCAGGCTTCATTCCCGGTTCAAACTTCCAAAGCTTGGCGACGATTGTTCCCACCTTCACTTTAGCCTCAACGCGGAGAGGAACTCTTCTTTCGTCATCCGAGATCCAAATGAAGCTATCTTCCTTATTTTTGATTTCTCCATTTTCACGCATCTGCGGGCGAATCACCCAAGCTTTTACCTTTCCCGTAGGGGCGCTAAACTCCTCTTTCCTTAACACAGTACAAACGGCCTCCCACGATTTTCCCTCTGAAACCACTGGAAAAACGAAAACTTTTCCAACTTCCAAAGGAACAGTTCGAAGGTAATAAAGAGCCGAAAGACTATCTTGAGAAAACGGCTCGATCTTTCCATATTGCTTGGTCTCAGTAAAGGGCGTGTCCTTTCTTTCCCACCGATTCCAGTAAAAAGTCTCCTTTTTTTCTGAATCGTTTAGCTCGATGGCATCTCGGCGTTGCTTGCTTTCATCGATAACAATATGAAACCGATGAGAAAAATTCCCATCGTAATCAAAAAAAGATTCTACGAGATCATTCAACCTGTAAAAAAGACTAAAAACAGGTGTACTCCGAGCCTGGCCCCGGATGTGATAAACTTTTCGGTCATGAATGGTTTTAAAGGGTAAAACATCAAGGGAAAACTCCCCCGCCGCTACACCAAAATAGTAAATTCCGAAGACCATACGCTCAGAAATCCAAATTGGATCACTAGCCGGACGTCTCGTGGGATATGAGAACGTTTCTAGTGTTTGAGAAGAGGCGACCTGAATTTTACCGCCTTTTTTTGCTAGGTCCTTTTTTGTTCCCTTCCTTTTTATGCTTTTTTTTGATGAAGAGACTTCTTCGACCATAAGACTACCCGGCCCCCTAAGCGCCACGGTAGCCGAATCCATAATTTCAAATCGGTTCTTCAATTCTTTAGGAAGGTCTCGCGGCATATCTGGATTGACGCTTAAGGGCCGAATCGACCCGATACAGGCTGAGGTCAGAATGAGAATACCGGAAAAGAGACCAACCGATCTTACCAAGCCCACTCTGCCTAGGAAAAGCATTCTATTCGCCCCCCGGTTTAATAAATGCTCTTCTTTAGCTTAGGAGATTAAACAAAGATTGTCGAGTACTCAAGTCTCTCAGGTTCTGTCCCTCGGGGCAGCCCACTCCCCTGCTTTGATCGGAGAGAGATCCCCCTTAAAACGATTGTGAATCCATAACCACTGCTCGGGATGTTCCAGAATGTGTCCCTCCAGTTCAGCCGCATACCTAGCTGTATTAGAGGCAAGTTCAAAATGAGAACTGTGCTGTTGAGGAGAGGCTACATTCTCTGAATTCCATTTCAACTCAGGGAGCATTTTTACAGTCCACCGACCGTCAGGCCTACGGAAATTTATTACTGGAATCACTGGAGCTCCAGTCCGTTTTGCAAAAACTGCTACCGCAGTAGATGTACCAACCGGAGTACCAAAAAGTGGAACCCTCACTCCCACAGGGGCTCCAGCATACTGATCCAACACAAAACCCACCGTTCCATTGCTTTTTAGATGTTTAATAATATCCCGTGAAGTCTTGGGTTCATAGGTAGCTCTTACACCGCAACGCAAACGCCTTTTTTCGATCGCGCGATGAAACCACTCGGGTTTCAGATGTTTTGTGACTAGCATGAGATCAATCTTACCAATGAGAGTCCCAGTTGCAGCCATCACCTCCCAATTTCCGACATGGCTCGAAAGAACGATCACGCCTTTACCTTGAGCGTGGGCTCGTTCCCAGTTTTCCCTTCCTGAAAAATCAACATTTTTAAAAATAAATCTCTTTAGCGGTCCAAACAGTAACAAAACTTCCAAAATCAGATTTCCAAAAGCACGATAGCTTTGTCGTCGAATCCGTTTCTTCTTTTCAGCGTCTAAAGGAAAGGCGATCTCAAGATTTCGATCTACTACCTTTGACTTAAATTTAAGACGTTCAAAAATAATGCCAAGGAGGTTGCCAAAGGCTAACTGAAGAGGCCGAGGCAAAACGTAAAAGAGATAGGAAGTTACCGTCAAAGTAGAAATTACAAACCACTCCACAGAACTTCCCTCCATTCTTTTTGGCCTGAAGTGATCTGAATTTTAGGCTCAATAACGTCTACTTCGGATTCTTGGATTCCAAGCTCCTTCCATTTTACCCAGTCTTTACCAGTTAAAAGAATTCGGAGCCCCACCCTAGAAGCATCCCTCAGCCACTCCTGGACTTCTGGAAGCTTATAGGAATAGTGATCTTGAAGTTCTAAATGATTCTGAATTTTATACCCTGCCGAGACCGCGAGAGTTTTGACAGACTTCCCGTCCGCTACTCCGCAAATGAGCTGAAATTTCTGATCTTTATTCTTGGGGGGACTCAGAGTGTAACACGTTCTTACGCGCCATTTCGGTGGATTTGCTCCTTCGAATTCTTCCCAACCATCGGGTTGTCTATCGCCTTTTGTCCACACTAAAACTTGAGCCCTCTTCAAAGCCTGTGGAAAATCACGGAAGACTCTCTCTCCCCAACGGGCTGAAGTCAGGGTCACGATCTCGATGTCTTTTTTAATTTTGAAATTCTGAAAACCATCATCCAAAACAACAATATCAATTGGACGTTCCACTCTTCTAGAAAGTTTGTGAAACTGTGCTACCCGGTCCTTGCCCACGGCTAGAAAAGCGAATGGACAAAGATGATGCAAAAGTGCTGCTTCATCCCCACACTGAGTCGTGGACACAAAATCACCAGGGAAAATTAGCCCGCCGTGCTGTTCCCACTGACCCCCATAACCTCGAATTAGAATACAGACAGTAAGGCCTCTGTCGTGGGCTTCACCGGCAATTTGAGCGACGAGCGGTGTTTTTCCCGTGCCTCCGGCCTGAAGGTTTCCAACACTAATTACTTTTGCAGACAACGCACTCCGGGGTGCCAAGCCTAATTGGGTTGCACTTCTTACAACCCGATTCACAGAAGACCAAATCCAAGATGCACCGTAAACCAACGGTCTAGTCACAATTTTACCTCAGACCTTGAAGGCTGATTTTTTTTCTGACTAAGAAATTTATAAATTTCTCGTGCCGCGAGGGTAGACGGACTTTCACTTTGGCGCATCTTCCGACGGAGGGACTCAAACCCCCGAACCATTGCATTTCGTGTTTCTGGATTTTTTACCAAATCCAAAATCAGGTCTTTCAGTACAGACACGGTGACCTTTTCACATAGGATCTCGGGAACCAAAAAAGGATCCCCCGGCGACCAGCCCCCCGCCAAGTTTACCAGGCCCACGGGTCCTTTGTATCGAATCAAATTCTTAAAAATCCAAGCCGTGGATCGACTAGGTTTATAGATCACAGCGTGCGGACAACGCATTAGCCCAGCTTCAAGCGTAGAAGTACCAGACTTGATCAGGCCAGCGTCCGCAGCCGCAAGACAATAGGCAGCATCGCCCTGAGAAACTCGAATTTCCAGGTATTCAGCTTCCTCTCCGACTGAATGCTGCCACTGAATACTACGAGCTTCAATTTTCGAAAAATCTGTCGTCGCAGGAGCAGGGAGCAAGACAATCAGACGCTGCCCTTCTTTCAATCTTCCTTCTTTACGAAACTCTTTAGCGGCCGCCAAGGTCGCATCCAACATAAGATCGAAATGGCGGGCAATTTCTGACTTACGACTGCCAGGCATGAGAACGATTGCTAAAGCATCCTCTTCAATTTTAAGCAGCCGCCTAGATTCGGTGCGAGTCATGTCTAATGGCAACTCGTCTAATAACGGATTGCCTACGTAAAGTGCGTCGACACTCTCCCTGCGATAGAACTCTTGCTCAAAGGGTAAGATGCAGAGGATCTTAGCAAATCTCTCTTTGAGAAATTTAATCCTCCGCTTGCGCCAAGCCCAAACCTTTGGGGGAATGTAATAAACCAATGGAATCCCCAAATGGGCGAGCCTGGCAGCCAACCTGAAGTGAAAATCTGGATAGTCTACCAACACTGCTAGATCGACCGGCTTTGATTTTGCAGCCCGGACTAATTTCTTCAGACTTGAGAAAACCTTGGGTAACTTTCCAAGAATCTCAACAAAGCCCATTGCTAAAAGCTCCCTCGCATCGACAACAGTTTCAAGGCTCTGAGCTTGTAAGGCAGGGCCGCCTACACCAAAGGCTTCAATTTCCGGATCAATCTTTTTGAGGGCAGCCAAAAGGTGAGCAGCGTGAATATCTGACGATGCCTCAGCTGCTGAAATTAGAACTCTCATTCAAAGTAACCCGAACTATTTCACCACTCCAGTTTCACTGACGCGAATGAACTTTGTGAAAGCCTGAACTTCCGGCAAATCCCCGAACTGAGACTCGATCTCCAAAAGACATTGTTCTTTTTGGATGTCAGGACGGGACCAGAGCTTAATTGCTTCGTTGATCTTCTGGATTGTTTCAGTGGCAAAACCACGCCGTTTTAAACCGACGATGTTTGCCCCTTTAATTACAGTCGGACGTGCGCCTAAGGCGATCGTAAAGGGAGGTACATCGCGCTCTAAACCAGACTGCCCACCAATGTACGAATAGCAACCTACTCGCACCCATTGCGAGATGCCCACCATTCCACCAATAATCACATGATCTTCCAATATAACGTGCCCCGCTAGGCCCCCATAGTTGGAGATGACACAATGATTACCAACAATACAGTCATGCCCAAGGTGAGTGTAGGCCATGATGAGACAATCATCTCCAACCACAGTCTTTCCACCCCCTCCGGCGGTACCTAAATTGAACGTAACACTTTCTCGTATGGTATTTCGATTTCCAATAATCAGCTCAGTCTTCTCTCCATGGTATTTTTTATCCTGCGGAATAGCGCCAAGGACGCTGAAGGGGTAAATAACGTTTTCCTCTCCAATGGTAGTCCACCCTTCCACCACCACATGACTCATGAGCTTCGAACCGCTGCCAATTTTTACATGGGGTCCTACCGTGCACCATGGACCCACTTCAACTGAAGGATGAAGAATAGCTTCAGGATGAACCGTTGCTGTTGGATGAATCATGAAAGCTCCCGTGAGTTAGTGATCAAGTTTGCCAGAATATCAGCCTCCGCCACTTTCTGGCCGTCCACAAATGCCTGACACTGAAATACCCAAAGGGTCGCCCTACGCTTTGTAACTAATGTCTCAATTCGCAAACTGTCGCCAGGCACAACTGGCTTCCTAAAACGAGCGCCCTCTACACCCACCAGGATACACTGAAATCCTTTTGAAAGCGCCCCATGAGTCTTAACCATGTTTGGATAAACTGAGAAGCTAGCAACCTGCGCCATAGTTTCCAAGAGCAAAACGCCCGGGACAATAGCAAAACCAGGAAAGTGCCCCTGAAAATACGGTTCATTGAAGGTAACAGCTTTGATACCGACAACTCGCGTCCCCACTTCCGCAACAGGCGGAGGAGCGTCAAGGTCACCGACCGGATGAATCTCCAAAATTCTATCCACCAATAGAAACGGACTCCGGTGGGGAAGAAAACTTTGAATTTGGTTTACGTTCAAACTGTATTCAGCCATTTTCCTTAGATCTCCGATCCAATAAAAGTTTGTTCAGCAGGGCATGCGCACGAAAATGTTCACGATACTCCCGTTGGGGATTTCCCACTGCTGTCCCGCCGGCTGGTACATCTTTAGTAACCATGGCCAGGGCTCCCACATTAGCTCCATCGCCCACATGAACATGATTTCCTATGCCAGTAAGCCCGCCCACATAAGCAAATTTTCCGACGGTAGCATTGCCAGCTAAGCAAGTACCTCCGCAAATAATCGCGCCTTCGTCTAGGCGTGCGTTATGCCCAATATGAACGACATTATCTAGCTTCGCGCCTTTACCAATACGTGTCTCCCCGAGGGTGGCCCGATCCACACAAGAATTCGCCCCAATTTCAACGTCGTCCTCGATAACTACGGTGCCCAAATGATAAATCTTCTGATGATGGGAGACTCGTCCATTTACTTTCACAGGAGCGTAACCAAACCCATCTGACCCAATGACGGAACCGGAATGAATCCGAACACGTCGCCCTAACACGACGTTTTCATAGAGGGTTACTCTCGGAAAAAGCACACTCTCCGAACCAATGTGACATCCGGGGCCAATCATACACCCGGAATACAAAACAGCACGATCCTCAATAACAGCGCCTTCTTCAATCACACAAAAAGCGCCGATTCGAACGCCACGCCCGATTTTTACACCCTGACTGATAACAGCTGTAGGATGCACCTCCGCTGGCTCAGCCGATAGTTGATTCCCTTGATCTTCGGCTTCATGGCTCGGGACATGGGCAACCGAGGAAAAGTGTTTCGCAAACTTTTCGGAGAGGACAGCCATCGCAAAATACGGGTCCTTCACGCTGATGACGGCTGCGGTCTTCCACAAAGGCAAGCCCGACTGGCGCAAAGGCTGCACAAAAGAAGGTGCAGTAATTAAGATGCCGGGGTTGGACAGCGGAAGATCGTTCTCAAAGGAACGCGAAAAAAAATAAGCCAAATGAGAGGGCCCGGCGATCCGAAGCTCCGCAGGCCTACCAACCCGAAGTTCCTCGATTCTTCCTTGAATCTCGGTTTTGTTCTCTATATGGCCCCGAACGATGTCAACAATGTCCTGGACGCTAAAAAGCACTGAAAATCTCCTCTAGAATCAAACTTGATCCAAAAACTAGTCGGCCTTCTTACTCTTATGTTCCTTGTCGAAAGTGGTGATGACTTCGCTAGTCACATCATTCTCAGGCAAAGAGAAAAGAACGGAAGAGGTGGGAACAGGAGTATCCCCTTTTTCCAAAACCATGGTGAACTGATGCTTCTTAGCAGTGGCTTCGATCACAGTTTTCAGCTTGGCAAAGATCGGTTGAAACAGATCACGCTCTTTTTGTTGAATCTCCATTTGAGATCGCGCCATCTCTTGCTGAAGACCCAGATACTCTGCCTGTAGCGCAGCCTGCTTTTTTTGAGCTGCTTCTTGATTCATTGCTAGAGCCTGTTTTTCAAATTCTTCACGCTTTTTATCAAAGGCTTTTTTCTTCCTCTGGAGCTCTTCATTTTTGAAATTGAAGTCCTTCTCTAGTTGAGCTTTCGCTCTTTTCCCCATCTCAACTGTCTGGAGAGCTTTCTGCATATCGACGGTTCCAATTTTGACAGCACTGGCAGTATCGGCCCACGCGAAGCTTCCAATTGCCCCCACTAACGCAGCACTAGAAAAAATATATCCAAAGCGGCTTTTCAATTTTCCAATCATAAGTCTCCTCACAATCTTTTTAGTAGAAATTGCAAAAAAGGTGATTTCACATACTGGCCCTACTTCTGGCCATAAGCAAGGCTAATTAGAATGGGGGCCCGATCATGAATTGAAACACTGGGCTGGTATCAAAGGCTCGTGGATTTAAAGGATAACCAAACTCAAAGCGCAAGGGCCCAAACGGCGAAAACCAGCGGAACCCGAAACCAGCATCCATCCGAATAATGTCATCCAAAGGAAAACGAGACCAGGCATTCCCCGCGTCGAAGAAGACAACAAATTTAATCCCTGCCTCGCGAATAATTGGATACTCCAGCTCAACAGTAGTAAATGCCTGGAATATGCCTCCCAATGGAAAAGGATTACCTTGCAAGTCAGGCGTGGTGGGTCCAAGTAGGAACATCTGGTAACCCTTCATGTTATTGGGTCCGCCTAGATAGAATTTCTGAGCAGGAGGGACGTCAAGGCCCCCGTAGCCCATAATATGGCCCACTTCGACATTATTTCGAAATACAAGATCGCCAAGCAGTTTGTGATAGTAGCGGTTGTTAGCTGTCCATTTAACAAATTTAAGATCACCGCCAACACCAGCGACTTCCAAAGAGAGACTCTGATAGTTTCCGCCAGTAGTCTCAAAACGGTTGTTTCTTTTATCCCGCACGACGTTCAGCGCTATACTGGATAGAATCCCGTTGTCTGCATTGGCGATTTTTTGGAACACGTCCGCTGGAATATTCCCGTTGACCTGAAGATCCTGAATCCCTTCAAACCGGTAGGTTAGGTAAAGATTTGTAAATTCTGCAATCGGATGTCCAAGTCTAAAATCAAACCCAAGTTTTTTCACATTGTACTTGTTTGGAATCGGAAAATAGATTGCGTAGATGTCAAAACCTGTAGTCCAAAGTGTGTCAAACGTATAGGGGTCTGTGAACCCCAAATTGAGACTAGAATTGGTCGTACCAGGAATGACAGAATACAGGGAGTACTGCCCCGCCAAGCTCAGGGTCTGACCTCGGCCAAAGAGATTAATCTCTGAAATTTGAGTCGTAAAAAAGAATCCCTGAATGCTCCCAAATCCGGCCCCTAACGTAACCGTACCAGTCGATCTCTCTTTGACTGAAATCTCCAAGTTGACCACGTCCGGTTTATTTTTTGGAGAAATCGTATTGAATTGAACCTCTCCGGGCGCAAAATAACCCAAGCGCTCTACATTTTCACGCGACTGTCTTAAGCGAGTCCCGTTAAAAAGCTCGCCTTCCCGAACTTTGAGTTCCCGACGAATCACTTTGTCATGAGTCTTAGCATTTCCGAGGACATTGATTTCACCAAAGTAAACCAGGTTCCCTTTTTCAAAATCATACTTGAGATCTAAAGTCTTGGTGTCCTCATGAAATTCCATTTTAGGAATGACGTTTACAAAAGCATAACCAAGATCCTGGTACTTTTCTGACAGCTTCTGGATGTCTTGGTTTCTTTTTGTGATGCTGAACACATCATCGACACCCATTCCTACAGTATCGGCGAGTTCGGAATGAGGAAAAAGCAAGTCCCCACCAAAATCCAAATTCCCAATTCGGTACTGAGGGCCTTCATCCACATAGACGGAAATATAAAGCCACTTTTTATCGTCGCTCACCGTGATCACAGGGTTCTCGTGCCTGAACTTAACGTAGCCGTGATCGAGGTACCAAAGCATCAAGCGCTGGAGGTCCTGCTTAAAGGCCGTGTCCTTGAAGTTTCCAGAGCTTGTCAAAAAAGAAAGGAACCCGCCCTCCTTGGTGTCTGCAAAGGTGGCTTTGAGCTGCTCATCACTAAAATTTTTATTATTTAAAAAGGTGATCTTCTTAATTTGCACCTTTTCGTAGTCGTTGACCTTGTAAATAAGATCAACCTCGCCAGTGTCTCCTTCTTTTACTTCAAAAGACACTTTCGCTAGGTAGTAGCCCTTCTCTTCATAATGCTTTTGAATGAGGCCAACATCTTCTTTGACTTTATTAACATCAAAAATAGACCAGTCTTTGACCTTGATCACCTCTCGAAGGTCTGAGGAGCTGATGTGATCATTTCCTTCAAATTCGACTTTCGCCACTACCGGACGTTCACGCAGACCGACAGTAACAATTACGCCACCATGCCCATCTGACTGTCCGTTAAAGGATATGTCTTCAAAAAACCCCATTTTATAGAGGGCCTGAATGTCTGAACGCACTACTTCGGCAGACAAAGTTGAGCCAACTTGCTGACTCATCTTTGCGACCACGGCGTCCTTTTCAATTCTCTTTAAACCCTCAACCAAAACGGAGGTAATTTTCCGACCGTAGAGACCTCCTTCATGGCGAGAAGAAGTATCTTCGCTGGTGGCTTCAACCTCGGCTCTCGTTTCGCCAGTAATGAAACAGGGCAGAAAAAGGGAGGCCAGCACTACCCAAAAAGTAGCCAAAGGAAATCGATGCCGATCACGGCAATGTGGTTGACCATCATTAGACGCTGTCACTAGCAATAATGTCTATTGTGGCCGCAAGGTCAATGTCAACTCTTTTACCGGACTGAAATTTTTTCCATCCAAAATGCGACTCAGCTTTCGTTGACAAAAACTCCATCTCTCATTTTCAAGATGCGGTGCATCTTCTTTGCGACTTCCTGATCATGTGTAACCAAGAGAACCGAAATACCCGTCGCCTGATTCAGGCGCATCAATAGGTCCATCACCATCGAACAATTAGCAGAGTCCAAATTTCCTGTAAGCTCGTCTGCCAGAAGAAGTTTGGGCCGGAGAATGACAGCTCGAGCAATTGCAACTCTTTGTTGCTCGCCACCAGATAACTCAGAGGGCCGGTGCTCTAATCGATGCTTGAGGCCGACAAAATCCAAAAGATCTTTTGCTTGCTGTGCCGATGCCTGTCGTGTGTACCCGGCAATCATGGCTGGCATCATCACGTTTTCGAGGGCAGAAAACTCGGGGAGCAGATAATGAAACTGGAAGACAAACCCCAACATTTTATTTCTAAAAATCGAGAGCGCCTTCTCGGAATACCGAAAGACGTCCTCCTGTTGAGGTCCAAAAAATACTTTTCCTGAGCTAGGGGGTTCAAGCGTTCCGAGGATATGAAGCAGGGTGCTCTTTCCAACGCCGGAAGCGCCTGTAATTGCGACCAGCTCGCCAGGATGAATTTCCATGTCGACCCCGCGAACCACCTGAATTTCTTTTTTCCCCTTAAAAAAAGACTTCTTAACTTTCTCTGCTTTCAAAAGAATGGCACCAGAATTTTGACTGTGTGCAACTTTACTCATAGCGAAGCCCTTCCAACGGCGACTGCCTAGACACTTTCCAGGAGGGATAGAGAGTCGAAATAAATGCAACTAGAAGTGCCATCAGGGCTATCACTCCAATTTCCCGCCAGCGCACAAGCATAGATAAAAACCCAATGTAATAAATATCAGGTGGCAAATTGATCCAGCGCGTTTTTTCAAGAAGGTACCCCAATCCGAGTCCACTCAAAATGCCAAATACCGTCCCTACCGCGCCAATTCCTAATCCGATCAAACAAAAGAGCTGAAAACTTTGATTCGGCCGAAACCCCATCGCTTTGAGGATAGCGACTTCTTTAGTCTTGTCATGAATCATCATCATCAGGGTACTCACCACATTAAAGGCGGCGACAATCACAATTGCGGTCAAAATAATTGCAATAACGACCTTTTCTAGCTGGATGGCTGAGAAAAGGTTTCGATTCAGCTTTCCCCAGTCTTTCGCCCGAAAGGGGTACGAAAAATGCCCCGTGAGACGATCGGCGGCTCGAACCGCGCTTTTCCCTCTCTCTAGACGAATGCTAAAATTGGTCACTCTATCAGGTTGATTCAAAAATCTTTGAACCGCATCCAACGTCATAAAAATGTACTTTGAGTCATACTCGTACATTCCCATCCTCACTAGCCCGACCACCTGCACTTTAAGGACTTTGGGAGGAGACTTCTCATCCCCGGTAAATGGCACAATAAGACGAATCTCAGATCCCTCGAGGGCTCCTAACTTCTCTGCAAGCGCAGAGCCCAGTGCCACCTCGAGTGGAGCCATAGGCAGCCTTCCAGACAGAATTCTATTTTGAATTTCGTTCACCTGACCCATGGTAGAGGGTTCGAATCCTTGCAGGACGGCTCCCGCCACAGACTTCGGCCCCCCAGCCATCAACTCCGTCATAAAAGAAGGAGTGATCGCAACAGCCTCGGGAAGGACTTTTCGAACTTCTTGAATAACCGAGTCTGGCTCTCGAATTGGTTCACCAATCGAGTAGAGTAGAACCTCACCATTCATTCCGGTAATCACACGGACCAATTCATTTTCAAATCCGTTGATCACACTCGTGACAACCGTGAGGGCCATCACCCCCAAGGCAACCCCCAAAACTGATACCCAAGCTATGAAAGAAAGAAACCCATCCGAGTATTTCGAAAATAAGAACCTCTTTGCCAATACTGGTACCGAGGATCTAAACAGGTTCATTCTCCGATTTCTGCCCTTCTCCGTGAATAGGTCTCATGAGCGGAAATAGTATCACATCACGGATACTCTGCGAGTCCGTAAATAACATCACTAAACGGTCGATCCCAATTCCCGCACCAGCTGCGGGCGGCATCCCGTACTCGAGGGCACAGACATAGTCCTCATCCATATCGTTGGCGAGATCATTGCCGGCTTTCTTCGCTTCCACCTGAACCTCGAAGCGCGCCTTCTGATCAACAGGGTCATTGAGCTCAGAAAATGCGTTCGCAAGCTCACGACCGAAAATATAGAGTTCGAATCGATCGACCAAGAACGGATCTTTTTCGTTCTGACGAGAAAGAGGAGAAACATCGAGCGGATGATGAGTTACAAAAGTTGGCTGAATCAGCTGCTTTTCCACTTCCTCATCAAAAATAACCATCATTAACCCGCCAACGCTATCCTTGGGATTCATTGGCAAACTTTTTTTCCGTCCATACGCCAAGAGTGCTTCGCGATTTCGAAGGAGACTTCGATCCTTAAAGTCCGTCATTTCTAAAATGCCGTCCTCTACTCGCAAGCGGCGCCATTTCCCACCCAGCTCAATTTTCTCTCCCTGGTAGGTCAAAGACTGAGAGCCTAAAACACGATCACCCAGCCTCTGAAAGAGCTTTTCGAATAAATCCATCAGGTCCTCAAAGGTTGCATAAGCCTGATAGAACTCGACCATAGTGAACTCAGGATTATGCTTGATCGAAATCCCTTCGTTCCTAAAGTTTCTGTTGATCTCAAAGACTCTCTCAAAACCACCTACCACCAAGCGCTTCAGATAGAGCTCAGGAGCAATCCTCATGAAGAGTTCCATATCAAGAGCATTGTGGTGAGTCTTAAATGGACGAGCAGTCGCACCACCTGCAATCGTATGCATCATCGGCGTTTCAACTTCCATGAAACGATTTTCAATAAAAAATGCGCGCAGCTCATCAATAATTCGGGATCGCTTAACAAAAGTATCCCGAGTCTGGTCGCTCATAATCAAATCCAAATACCTTTGCCGGTATTTGATCTCTACGTCAGCAATCCCGTGATATTTTTCAGGGAGGGGCTTCAGGGACTTCGTAACCAAAACGAGCTCATCACAATGAATAGAAAGTTCACCCGTTTTAGTTTTGAATACATCGCCTTTTGCATAAACGATGTCCCCAATATCTAGCTCTTTAAAATGCTGATACCTTTCTTCACCTAATCGATCTTTTTGCACGAAAAGCTGAATGACCCCTGAGGAATCTCGTAAACGAACAAAAGAAGCCTTTCCAAAGTCCCGAAAAGCCATAATTCGACCGGCTACGCTGCAAACTGAATGAAGCGCCTCGAGTTCTTCTTTAGTCTTTTCCCCAAATTGAGCGTGAAGGTCCTGCGCCTGGCGATCTGGCTTAATTCCATTCTTATAGGGATTTTCTTTTCTTCCCCGAAGACGAGATAGCTTCTCGTACCGAACACGAACCTGATCAGACAACTCCTCAGTTCCCGGTTGAACCTTCATAACTTCCTATTCTCCGCTTTCCAAATAGCGTTCGGCATCAATTGCCGCCATACATCCAGTACCCGCAGCCGTAACTGCCTGACGGTAGACGTGGTCAGCTACATCCCCAGCCGCGAACACCCCAGGTTTATTGGTTCGAGTTGAGCCAGGCTCAACTACCAGGTATCCGGTGGAATCGCATTTCAGCACATCTCTAAAAAGATGAGTATTCGGTTCGTGGCCAATCGCCACAAACACTCCCTGAACCGAGAGTTCAGATACTTGACCCGTCTTTAAATTTCGAATCTGAGCAGCCTTCACTTCTTTTTCACCAATAATGTCGGCAACCTCAGAGTCCCAGACAAAGCGAATCTTAGGATTCTTAAATGCCTTTTCCTGCATGATCTTGCTCGCTCGCAACTTGTCGCGGCGGTGTACCACTGTGACTGTCTTCGCAAAGCGAGTCAGATAGGTGGCCTCCTCCATCGCCGTATCGCCTCCCCCGACGACTACCAGATCGGCATTCTTAAAGAAGAAACCATCACAGGTAGCGCAGGCAGAGACGCCTTTACCCATAAGTCTTTTCTCATTAGGGATGCCAATCCACTTAGCCGACGCTCCGGTCGCAATAATCAATGCACGAGTTTTTACAGAACGACCGTCTGCAAACTTCAAGGTATAGGGCCCCTGCTTTAAGTCCACTTCAACTACGCGGCCTGTCTCAAAACGTGTTCCGAAGCGCTCAGCCTGTTTCCGAAAGGCGTCCATCAATTCTGGACCCATCACTGGATTTGCAAAGCCGGGGTAATTCTCTACATCGCTGGTAATGGTAAGCTGCCCGCCCGGTTGATCCCCTTCTATACAAAGCGGATTTAAATTTGCGCGACCACTGTAAATAGCAGCAGTCAGCCCGGCAGGGCCTGTCCCGAGGATAGTTAGATTTTCCATTCTATTTTCCTTTTCGCAATGCAGAAACGCCCATACCTAAGGAAGGAGCGTCCGGATCGATTTTATTACGAGATCAGGTTGAACCATTAGAATCGGAATCAGTCCCCTGCTCGAGAGACTCTACACTCACCCACATCGCATTTTCTCCGTCGTCGGGTAGCTTCTTAAGGGCTTTATCCAGATCATCCTGAGAAATGACTCCTCGATTGATATTTCTTTCAACAAGCCGAACATCCAATTTTTTAAAATCTACTGATTCATTTAATAGTGCCATAGCCCATTAGATAGAACTGCGCGCAAGGAGTGTCAACACCTGAGGGGGGTGTTTCATGATAGTTCAGCTATTAATGCCAAATTTTTGGTTTGTCGCCCGATTTAGGAGGCCCGTCATCATCTGGCCCAAATACTCGATCATTACTAACGACTAGCTTTAGGTGCTTTCCCTTTCTTTTTTTGGGAGCACGCCTGGCTACAGAGGCTTTTGCGGCACCCCAGAGGTACAAAAAACCAAAAAACATTCCGCTCAGCTGAGTCAGACTCACCAACCCGCCACCCGAAGAATATGCCGCCGTTAATAGTTCCAAAAGCGCCAATACCAATACGAAGTGTTTTGCTTTCATCGGAAAAAGCATCATGAAGAGCAAAACTCTTTCCCCAAATAGGAGTCCGTAGGCGGTCAAAAGACCGTAAATAGCTGCTGAAAAGCCAACAAGA
>JACPOE010000094.1 GCA_016185105.1 Bdellovibrio sp. | reverse complement strand
TTGTTGACTGCGATTTTCGTGATCGTTCCCTTTCCAGAGGTTTTGCCCTGGGCTTTTCCTTTGTTGTCTTGATCGGGGTTGATTTCAAAGGACTCAGTCTCGCTGAACTCTCCAAGCTCCCCGTCTTGAGTGACGCCTGCGACTCGAAAGTAGTAGTTGGCCGAAACGGCCGGTGTGCGAAACGTCTGGTCGACTTCTTTGGATTTGATCTCGCGATCGACCAACTTGTCTTGGAAGAAGGGATCGTTTGCGATTTGGATTCGGTAACGGGCAGGGGAAGGCTCGCCCTGTTCCATTTCCCACTTGAGCTTCAGCTTCACTTCGAGAGTGGCTGGAGTGCCCGCGGCGTGAGCTGAGGCCACTGTAAGGAAATCCGAAAAGAAGTCAAAGAGGCGATCGATCGTTTTGTAAAACCCTCCGGGTTGCCCCGGTTTTTCGACTTTGATCTTGGGTCGGGAGAGGGGCGATTTGCCTGCTGGCAGGATGTCAGTATTTTGACGCCCATCTTTTCCTTTTTTGATCTTCACGCCTTCAAGGGCTTTCAGGGTCTTGCCCCCTAGGCTCAGGTTTCCAGTTTCGACCCGAACTTCTACACCGCCTTCAGTCGCACGGACTCGATAAGCGTTTTCGGTTCCCTCTCCCGTTTTTAGCATCAAAGGCGGGGAGCCTACAGAATCGGATTCAAGCACCATGGGGACGCCCGATTTGGTTCGATGTTCGATGGTTCCTCGAATGAGGTGGGTGATGATCTTGCCTTCGCGACTCCCGCTGCCGTCCCAACTTCCTTCTGGGCCCTTCTCGATGACGATCAAGGTGTCGGAATCTAAAAGAAGCTCAGATTCATCCGCAAAAATCAAAGTGGCTTGTGACCCTGAGAGTGTGGCAATCGAATCTTTTTCGTAAAACCGAGTGCCTTCCTTGGGAATTGACCAAACGACAAGTCCTTGGGGTTTGGAGTGAACGTCGCGATTTCTTGTTTTCAAGGACGCAATCGGCGGACCGTGCCGCAAGGGTTCATCGGTGTTTCGGTCGGGCAAAAGAAAAAGGAGCGCCAAACTTCCGACGAAAAGCCCCAGGCCCACCCACACTGGATAAGCTTGCGAAGTTCGTTTTGAAGAGCTGCTCAAACCCGATTGCTGTGACATAATTGTTACAAGAAGCATTAATCGTATCTGGAGACTGATTTCGATAATTACTGACAGTTATGGCGAAAGTGTTGTGGGCTACTTTGTGGGCCTATTAAAAGTCCCTTCCCGATCGCCTCTCACTCTAAAATTATGGCATTTCGCTGGAATTTAGCATCATCTTTATCGCTTTCGATTCGGACAAAAATCCTTTTGGTCCTAGTCGCCGTCGTCGTGCCGGCGATTGTGCTCTATTTGGTGTTGGCTGCCCGTGTTTCATTCAACGATAAGACCCTTTTGATCTACGAACTCAATCAGTCAGGAGTCAGAACCCTGGGTGATTCCGTTGAAAGTCGGCTCATTCGGGTGATCGATAAGCTCAAAGCAATCGCAAAGTCGCCTGCTCAAGCCCAAGCTTGGGTTTCTGAAGACTCCGAAATATTGAGGCTTAAAAAGTTCGATTCTAAATCAAGTCAGGTTGTCTT
>JACPOE010000093.1 GCA_016185105.1 Bdellovibrio sp. | reverse complement strand
GGCTTTTGAAGCTGCGAACGTCGTAACGAGAGCCCAAAATTTCTGAGTAAACGTCAAGCGAATCAACTTCGTCTTCAAGGATCCAAATCGTGTTTTTATACATAGGGGGTACTGCCTTTCAAATGATCATTCTCTGGAGAGAGCGGAGGGGCCGAAGACAAAGAAACGGGGTAGTAAATGGGTAGTTTCAAGTAGAACTCTGTGCCCGTCTCGCAGTTTTCATTGACCGAGAGAGTTCCTCCGTGGTGCTCAATCAAGCGACGGGTGAGTCTGAGTCCTAAGCCTCAGTGTGAAACGCTAAACGAAGTCAAAGATTCAAAGCGCGAAGAAGAGAGGCCTGTACCGTTGTCTTTTAAACTCAAGATACAAAATCTCGGATCGTCGCTGCCGCGAATGACTTTGAGTTCGATCGAAGGGTTCTGAACCGAATTCTGAGTGAGGTTGTTCACCGAGTTTTGATAAAGATTATCTAGGATATGGGTCACGTCTGCCTGGGGGAGCCTGACCCATAGATCGCTTGAATCATCTAGATTCGTATAGAAGAGCGGATGTTTTTCGAGAGTTTCTTGATGAACTCATCTTTTTTAGGGTGATTCGGATTCTCAAGAAGCTCTTCTGAGTAGAAGTGAGCGGCGTGGAGTGGACCACTGAGGTCGTGAGCGACTAGGCCCGCGATCTCTCCTAAAAACTGAAACCTGCGTTTATCACTTTCTTCGATCAGAATTTTAGTGATCTCGCTTTCAGCGCAGCTCACTCGCCTTTGCATCAGGTAGAAAGCTTGAGCCAATCTCAAGCTGTTCTCTGAGCACAAAAGCTCAAGGCGAATCTCTTTTTTCTCGAGGTCAAAGCCAGAGAGCGCACTGGCCATCGTTCGAAAGCTTTCGGAAGTAAATTCCCTATTTTGGTTCCAGAGATTCAGGAAGATCAGCATTCCGGGTGTGAGAATCAAAAAAAGATCGAGCATCTCAAATCTCTCTCTGAAGTGGGGGAGGGCGTAGAGCGGGAGCAAAAGCATGAACCCCATGAGGATGACGAGATTAAGGTAGGGTCTCGAGTGAGGGCTAGAGTGTTTCGGGTCGAATTTCAAACGCATCACCGCATTCGAAAGGTCCATTTTGGCGTGGGCATCCTGAATGAACCGGGTGAGGGTCTGACGAGTTTCGTTGTAGCGAGTGCAATAGAGCGCCGTGTTGAGGAGAACGGAGAGAGTCGTCCAAACGAGGCCCAAAATCAGCGAGGAAGCTTGATGGCTCAATGTGACCAAATACAGGAGAGCAGGAATGTCTCGGAGCAATCCCAAAAGGGCCAACGAAAAGGCTCTGCTTTGAGGGATCCCCAGATACTCGATCAAGAGGCGTGTTTGGTTCGTTGAATTGAAAAACTCAATGGTCTTCGTTGAAAAACGAAGTTCGATTCGTCTCAAAAGGAGAACGGAGAGAATCTCTAGGCCAGAGATGATTACAAAATCGAGAGTGTTCAATTGAAACGCAGCGAGAACTGCAGCGGCGCTTACAGTCAGGACAGCAGCAAAATAAGGAGGTCTCG
>JACPOE010000072.1 GCA_016185105.1 Bdellovibrio sp. | reverse complement strand
CCTAATTCTAGGACGCCCCTAACGACATTGACTTTCCCTGGACATCCCCACCAAACGCCGGATTAGTCTATATAGAACCCGCTCATACTTTGTCAAATCTGGGGAAACCGTCTAGTAAAAAAACCTATCTTGAGTTACCTTCCCGCTTATCTAAGGAGCGTTGCGAGGCAGTTTTTTTTCTGCCCTAGGCTTGGATTCACTAACTCAACGGCGCTCACCCCAGAAACAAAATTAAGGTGTCTCGTTTCATTAAGGAGAAAGACTGATGATTCAATCTAAGAACGACTTTGCTGTTGCAGACCTAAACCTTGCAGATTGGGGTCGCAGGGAGATTAAAATCGCCGAAACCGAAATGCCCGGACTGATGGCAATTCGTGATGAGTTTTCGACTCAAAAACCTCTTAAGGGCGCTCGTATCACCGGCTCGTTGCATATGACTATTCAAACTGCGGTGCTGATTGAGACCCTGCGAGCTTTAGGCGCAGAAGTGCGTTGGGCTTCCTGCAATATTTTTTCAACTCAGGATCACGCCGCCGCTGCGATTGCAGCAATTGGTGTCCCTGTCTTCGCAAAAAAGGGCGAAACCCTGAAAGAGTACTGGGAGTACACCCACAAAATTTTTGAATGGGCCGACGGTGGCTATTCTAACATGATCCTGGATGATGGTGGAGATGCAACGCTCCTTCTTCATTTGGGTAGCCGTGCAGAGAAAAGCTTGGATGTCCTAGCTAAACCCACCAGTGAAGAAGAAACCGTCCTTTACGCCTCAATCAAAGAAAAACTAAAAGTTCATCCTAATTGGTATTCTAAACGCCTTGCTCAAATCAAAGGCGTTACAGAGGAAACCACCACTGGTGTGCACCGCCTGATCAAGATGCATGAACGCGGCGAACTCAAGTTCCCCGCAATCAATGTCAATGACTCGGTCACCAAATCCAAATTCGATAACCTCTACGGCTGTAGAGAATCTTTGGTCGATGGAATCAAACGCGCCACGGACGTTATGGTTGCCGGTAAAGTAGCAGTGGTTTGCGGATACGGTGATGTCGGTAAGGGCTCTGCTCAAGCATTGCGAGCGCTCTCGGCTCAGGTTTGGATTACTGAAATTGACCCGATTTGCGCCCTTCAGGCTGCGATGGAAGGCTATCGAGTAGTAACGATGGACTACGCGGCAGACAAGGCTGACATCTTCGTCACCTGCACCGGGAACTTCAATGTTATTACCCATGACCACATGGCCAAGATGAAAGATCAGGCGATTGTTTGCAACATCGGCCATTTTGATAACGAAATCGAAGTCGCCTCGCTTGAAAAATACAAATGGGAAGAAATTAAACCCCAAGTGGACCACATCATTTTCCCAGATGGAAAGCGGATTATTCTTTTGGCCAAAGGCCGACTGGTCAACCTAGGCTGCGCAACAGGTCACCCCAGCTATGTGATGTCTTCTTCCTTTGCGAACCAGACCATTGCTCAGATTGAGCTTTTCTCGCATCCAGAAAAATATCCTTTGGGAGTGTATACGTTGCCTAAGCACTTGGATGAAAAAGTAGCTCGACTTCAGTTGAAGAAACTGAACGCACAGCTCACTGTTTTGCGTCCTGAACAGGCCAAATACATTGATGTTGCGGTTCAGGGTCCTTACAAGAAGGACACTTACCGTTACTGATTTTTTGTGAACAAGCGAAATGAAGCCAGCCTGAATACTCCGGGCTGGCTTTTTTTTGTTCTCATTAAAATGACAAAGCAGTTCTTGCCCGTGGAGCCCTGGGCTGAGTCGACCCAAACAATACACTTCGCCTCATAAAGTTTCGATAAGAACAAATTCTTTCATTGAGAGGCTGCCCACTATCTAAGCCTTTCTTAATTCCTTCAAATGTCACTTTCTCGGTAAATCCTGGGTAAATCGAATCTAAGACCGCACCTTGACAAAGTTCCGGATTAATTGACTTTGGCCATTTAGTTAGACCGGCGGCCAGTAAGATACAGGTCCGAGATAGAATTCGGTGATTGGGTCTCTGAGGACCGCTGGTGGGCTCTCTATCTCGATTCGCGGCCACCTTTAGACTCTTAAGGATGTATGAAAAACCCTGTCCAAAAAATTCCGAAAAATTTTGAATATTTTGCTGAGTCACTGCCTGCGCATTATTGATGTCCTCAAGCAGTGTATCCAGACTCACCTGAGTCGAAAAGGAAAGCTCTTCTGCGGCATCCCGACCACTGCCTTTGATGATATCGCCAATATTCTTGGGAAAGTCGCCATTTTCTAATCTACTGTTCAGCTCCCAATTTATGATTCGATAAAGCCTAGAGGAAAGAAAATCCGTGCCGGAAATCAGCTTTAGATTGTTGAAGAGTTGACTAACAACAGCATCATTATCAGCAGTGTTTCCAGAACTTGTTTCAATTCCCTTGATAATTTCGGCCAAGAGAAGCTTGGTGTCTTCAATAAGAGTGAGGGTTTGGCGAATCTCGGCATTGCCGGTTCTACTGAAGTAGACAGCAGCATCCGAGAGGTATTTGTAAGTGTCTCTTAGGACCTCGATCGGCGATTCCTTTCCGATTTGCCCCCGCTGAGTGGCTTCGACCAGAAGACCTTGGGAATCCAGATCAATCACCTTATGCAGGTCCTGATTGAGAACACTTCGGATCTCATCAAAGACTTTTTGAGCATTGGTGGCGATTCCTTGGAAACCATTTTGAGGGAGTGGGATTGTTTGCTCATCTTTGCAATTGCCACCTCCAAAAATTCCGCCAGGGTTACAGTCCAACTGAAGCCCTACTAGCCGGTATAAAAGATGGGTTCGCGTAGGGAAAAATTCTTTAATAGTCACATCCCCCATGTAACCTTGTGTGGACCGTTCGATCGAGGAAAAGAGGGCTAGGCGATCGCGGACTCTATTTTGGCGTTCGGCGCCACTCGGGTCCGTCGGAGATATCCCGGTGGCTACCCGAGAAACCCACCGAAGAAGGCCTGGAATTCGATGAGACCAGAGATCCAGTCCCCGCCAAAACTCGTTAGGCTGCCATTGCCCCTGGTAGCTGTCCGCCTCGATTTTAGCCAAAAAGTATTGATCCTGAGCCGCACAAAAAGTAGTTTCCATGGATTCCAATCCACATGACAAGGCGATCGATAGTTCCGTAGCCTGCAGTTTCCAAAGGGCTCGGTCCAAGCGAAACATCCGAAGAAACGTTATCAAATTTGAAATCAGCGATCCTGCAGCCGATGCGGCAACGCCAACTGCAGGGTTTACGAACGCGCCTCCGATTGCTAAAGCCTGCGCCCCAATCTGAACGCCCAGCTCCGGGTAGTGAAGAGCGCATTGACCCAAACCTGGGTCGGTTAAAATCGCATTTAAGTATGAGGTGGCCTGTGAAAGACCAGATACGAGCCTGGTGTTTCCAGCATTGCTCGACATGGCCGTCGCCTTCGCCTGAGCTAGCGTCACCTCTGCTTGCGCCAAAGAAGCAGCAAGCGCCGCTTGAAGATTCGGATCATTAGCGGCCTTGAGTTCGATCAAAAGATGTCGCTTCACATCTTGAGCCTCCTTCAAAGCAGTCTGGACGGGATCCCCGGCGAGCTGCTGAATTTGTTGTGAAAGGTTTTGAGCATTCGCTAAGGCTGAATTAATCCCCTTACACTCATTCTTAGACTTCAACTCGTTCACAATGGATTCCAACGAACGAGTCTGTGCCAACGCGGCCTCGGTCCATGTTCCGTAGGACTTGCACTGCCCTCCATAGGCTTGAATAATACTTCCCGCAACCTCAGCTCTTTTTGCCCCCATAGCAAGAACTTCGGCACTGCCCGCAAGGCAACCGATCAGTAGCAAAAAAAAGAAGTTGGGAAAAAGTCGTGACATACCCCTGACCCCGCCTCGCGATTACACAATCCGCTCCCTCCCGACAAGTTTTTAATTGCCAAATCTAAGAGTCTCAATATAGAGCAGTGCGCGATCAAGTGCTCGGTGTGGGAGCCAAACAAATTCAGAGCCAAAGTGTGGATCTGGCTCGATCATCTTTTTAACTCTGCGAGCAAGAACCGCAGTTTTTGGGGGAAGTGTGACTCATTTGAAAACTAAGACTCTAATTGCCTTTGCATTCCTTTTTCTTTCAACCAGTATTCCTAGTCTGATGGCTGAAAGTGCTTGGGCTGGTTCCCCCTCCAAAGACCAAACCGTACAAAAAAGGGGCTTGAAAAACTTTTCCAGTAAAGTTCGGGGGCTTCTATCAAAACTCCGACGCCCTCGGTCATCCCACCAAACAAAACTGCCTAGCAAGATTCAGGTCCCCGGCATGCCCCCGGTACAGAGCCAGCCAGATGGACTCAGAGAGATCAAAAGTCTCGAGGCCGAATCCTACGCTGAAGTTCGTGCCGCCTATCCTGCTCGTCCAAAAAATCGACCCATTCATGAAGGCCGAATCGGAGATCACCCAGTTCAATTTCTTGAGTATCAAGCCCTCGGCGACGGCGACTGTGGTTTTCATGTGTTAGGAACTTCAAGAGCAGAAATGATCGCCAGACTTAAACATGAAATTGATAAAAATAATCCAACAATTATTGAACACCTTCAACTTCTAATGGTGGTTGACGATAGTGGCTCTTTTCAGGGAGAATCGGAAACCTTTGGACCAGATCTTATTAAATATTTTCTGGATACTGTGATGATTTCTAAGGGTTACCACCTTCAAGGAGAAACCGTGGGGGTTTTGGCCCAACTTCTTGAAAAGTCAGTCCGAATTTGGACTCCTGAAGGGGGTGGAAAACTCCGTCTGACCTATGCTCTGGAATCCCAGGCCGCTCATGAAACGGTCGACGTTCTTTTTACTCCAGCTCGAATTCATTATAACTTGCTGGTCGCCGAGAAAAATACGGCTGGCCGTTTAGATGCGGCCCTGCGGGAAAAGGTTTGGACTGCTAGGTTTTTGCAGGACAACGAAACTGATTATGAGCTCGCAAGAGCAATTCAACTGAGTCTGGAATAGACTTTAGCCCAGCAGAGAATTAGACAAGCTCTGTTAAAAACTATTAAACTTTGAAAGCTCAGGGGAATTTAAACTTCACCTTGAATCAAATCAGTATAGGAATTTCGAGTCCGGATGACTTCAAATTTTCCGTCCTGCACTAAGACCTCTGCAACAAGGGGCCGACTATTATATTGCCCGGCCATTGAAAACCCGTAGGCTCCGGCAGATAGAACCGCCAGCAAATCCCCTTCCTTCAATCGTAAAGGCAGGGGTCGGTCTTTAGCGAAGAAATCGGAGCTTTCACAAACAGGACCTACAACCCTGGCTTTTTTCTTGGGACCTTTTAGAAGCTCCTGCTGAACTGGGACAATCTCATGATGGCTGCTATAAAGAGCAGGACGAATCAAATCGTTCATCCCACCGTCTACAATCAGAAAGTCCTGAGATTTTCGTTCTTTTCGATACAAAACTTGTGTCAAAAGCACGCCTGAATTCCCAGCAATCTGCCTACCGGGTTCCAGTACAATCTTAAACCTGCCTTGATATTTTGACTTCTTTCCAAATTTCTTTTGAATCAACTCACAGTATTTAGAAACGGGTACTGACTTTTCAGGGCCGTAGGAGATTCCCAAGCCACCCCCTAAATCAAGGAATTCTAAATTCAGACCGAACTTTTCAGAACTGAAATCAACCAAAGATGCAAGTCGATCAAACGCGTCAGCAAGTGGCGACAAAGAAAGAAGCTGACTACCAATGTGGATACTGATCCCTTTGATTTCAATTGCAGGAAAGCGATCTAAATTCTTTAGAACCTCGAGAATTTCCTTGCGGTTCATTCCAAACTTATTTTTTTTAATCCCGGTAGAAATATAGGGATGGGTCTTGGGGTCCACATCCGGGTTAAATCGAAGCGCTACCCTAGCTTTCGTTTTCATCTGAGAGGCCACTTGGTTCAAGGTTGTTAACTCAGGCAAAGACTCCACGTTAAACGAGAAAATGCCTTTACCACCGTAGCTCAACCCCTCACGCATTTCCTGAACAGTTTTCCCTACTCCAGAAA
Source organism: Bdellovibrio sp. (assembly GCA_016185105.1). Taxonomy (GTDB): domain Bacteria; phylum Bdellovibrionota; class UBA1018; order UBA1018; family UBA1018; genus JACPOE01. The sequence goes on along the minus strand of JACPOE010000072.1, from coordinate 2,727 downwards.
AAACAATCCGTTCCCCGGCTACTCCTGCTTTTTGAGCCCGATAGAGTTCTCCCCCGGAAACCACATCCAGACCAGATCCTTGGCTAGCTAGCAGCCTGAGAATAGATAAATTCGAGTTGGACTTCATTGCAAAACAGATCTGATGCGAGAGCCCAGATAATCCCTGATCGAGTTTACGATAGGAATTCAAAAAACTTCCTGCCGAATAGACATAGGTCGGTGTACCTACTTTTTCAGCAATCGTTTTCAGGCTGACACCTTCACAAGTCAGGACTTGTTTGTAATACGAAAAATAATCGAAGGGGGAACTGGACGTTTTCTGCATAGAGACTCCTACGAATGCCTTTCCTGAGTTTCAATAAACTCGCGGTGCAGGCGGTTCACCACTTCAACCGCCTCATCTGAATTCACTAGGAAGCAAAGATTATGTGGGCTCGCTCCCTGACAAACCATTCGGATATTAAACTGAGCAATTGCATTAAAGGTTCTGGCATTCAGCTGGGAGGTTCGGGTGATCCCGGTACCTACGATGGCAACCAAACTTAAACCTTCTTCTAAATGAACCTCTCCAAATTCCTTTAGCTCGCCTAATAAAGCAGCATGGCTCGAAATACTCCCACCTGAGGAACCCAAGGTATTTTGATCAAAAGTCAGAGCAACACTGACCTCGCTGGTGGTAACCAGATCTACGCTAATTTTGTGGTTGGCAAGAACCCCAAAAAGCTTGGCCAGAAATCCGTGAGCATTCAACATTCGCAGACTATTGACTGTCATTAGGGTCTGTTTTTTTCTAACAGCAATCGCTTTAACCGCTTCCGAACCGACCGATTTAGAACCAACACTCTCAGCATCGGGATAAATCCAGGTTCCTCCCAATTCAGGCTGAAAAGTCGAACCCACAAAGGTCCTAATTTCTCTTCGAGCGGCGGGCCAAATAGTTTCTGGGTGAAGGACTTTGGCGCCAAAATTGGCAAGCTCGGCTGCCTCAGAAAAACTTAGCGCAGGAATAATTCTAGCCCGACTGACAACATTCGGGTCCATCGTCATGATTCCAGGCACGTCGGTCCAAATTTGAAGTTCACTCGCCCCGAGTCCTTCGGCGAGCAAAGCTGCACTGAAATCGCTGCCTCCCCTCCCCAACGTTGTCGTTCGCCCGTCTACGGTTGCACCAATGAATCCCTGAGTCACTTGAATCTTAGGGTCACGCTGCCTTTCCAATTTCGGCAAAAGAATTTCTTCAGTCCTTTTTGCTAGAGCTGCCAACTGAGGTTCTGCTTTTCCGAAAAAATCATCGGTCACCAAAACTTGGCGCACATCAAAGAACTCGCCTGCGAGTCCTTCATTTTTTAAAGCTGTCACAAAGAGATGAGACGAAATTCTCTCGCCATAGCTCAGGAACAAATCTAGTGCTGCGTTTCGACTTAAGGCTCTATTTTCTTCAGGAAATCGACGGAGCTCTTCAAAAAGTTCTTCGATGGAAGAAAGGCCAGAACCAGATATTCCGAGGTCCCGAGCAATATCTCTATGTTTTTTCTGAAGACTCTCTAAATCAGGGTGAGCTTGAGATTCCCAAAACCCATTGAAAATTCGGAGCAGCTCATTCGTTGTTCCTGAGGTAGCGCTCACAACAACCAGCCCGATTTCAGGTTTGCTGGCCACCAATGCAGCACTCTTACGCATTGCTGCAGCACTGCCCATGCTTGTTCCACCAAATTTTGCTACGGATAGATTTTCTAGGCTCATAGTCTGTTCCTCTTTTTAATACAGAAAAACTGAGAGGAACGGGAGCGTATAGAGGGACTCGTCGAAGAATCCTTTGGATACGACACCAGAAGCTCTCCACAGGGTTTCTGTGACAATTACGAAGGTTTAGCTTCAGTAACCAACAAACCCAGAAACCAGAACTGGATCTGCTTCGGCACCCATCTCCTCTTTTTGACTCTCTAGCGGATTCTGGAACCCTTGAGCCAAATTCTAAGCAGGTGCTCCTCTTCTAGAAGCCGCCTTTCTACCCCAAGGAGGGGGGTGCTGTCAAACAGACCCAAATTCACGCCCCTTTTTCTAATAAGAACCCGAGTTCGAATTATGTAAAGCCTATGTATTCGATTGGAACTGACTGTAGCAACGTCACACCCCGGAGGTCTAAAATTTTCTCCTTCAACCCAGCTCCGATTCTGATAGAGTCCGGCGAAAATCATGCTTAAAAATTCGGTAAAATTAGGAAAACTCACCCTTATCTTTCTTCTAGCAGTCATTGCTTGGGGCGCTTATGTCAGGGCCTCAGGAAGTGGAGCAGGCTGTGGGAGCCATTGGCCGCTCTGTAATGGACAGGTCTTGCCGTTAGCAGGCAGCACCAAAACTCTGATTGAGTTCACCCACCGAATCACTTCAGGTCTAAGTCTGCTACTCTGCCTAGCTTTAGGTTGGAGCACGGTCAAAACTACCCGTGCCGGCAGCTATTCAAGGAAAGCCGGGCTGGCCACGGTGATTTTCATATTCATGGAAGCCCTTTTGGGCGCTGGGCTGGTTCTGCTAGAACTGGTCGAGCACGACAAGTCACTCCTAAGAACCCTGTCTCTAGGGGTTCACCTTATGAATACCTTCTTTTTGATCGGCTCAGTTCTTCTCACGATCCGTTGGACTGGAATGGAAAGTCACGGAAGCAGAAGGCTCAAACTTCGGTCTTTCTCACAAGACAAAGCTCTTTTTATTTTATCAATCGCCAGC
>JACPOE010000066.1 GCA_016185105.1 Bdellovibrio sp. | reverse complement strand
CCGTGACAAGAGCTAGAAAAAACGGTTTCGAAAAACTGCCTTTTCTAAGCCTCAGGGGTTCCTCCACCATTTTCCACTTCAGCAGGACCTGCAGAGGGAACATCGGAAATTTCCACAACGCTCTCGGCAACACTTTCAAAAGAAACCAGTCTTTCGCCCAGGGCCATAGTCATTAACCTTACGCCTTGGGTATTTCGCCCTTGCTCTGAAATTTCGCCCACCTTGATTCGAATCATTTGACCGCGATTCGAAACCAAAACAACGTCCTCTTTCGGAAGAACTTGTCTTGATCCCATAATTTGACCGCCCTTATCCGTGGTCTTCATCGTAATCACGCCAACACCGCCCCGGCTCTGAATTCGATACTCGGAGACGGGCGTTCTTTTTCCGTAACCATTCTCAGTCACGGTCAAAATTTCAAACCCTGCTGGGTTGGCCTCATTTTTCTCCAAAACTTCGACAGCCACTACGCGGTCGCCTTCGGTCAAATTCATTCCAATAACCCCTCGGGCGGTACGACCCATCGGGCGCACGTCTGATTCGTTAAACCGAATACTCATTCCCTCGCGACTACATAAGAAAATGTCATTTGCCCCGCGAGTCAGTTTAGCACTGACAAGCTCATCGCCCTCGTCCACCGAAATCGCAGCTACGCCAGCAGCCCGAACATTCTTGAACTCACTCAGCGCAGTCTTCTTGATAACGCCCCCACGGGTTACCATCAGGACATACTCCGTTTCATTAAACTGTCGAATCGGCAAGATCGCCTTGATCTTCTCATTAGGTTGCAAAGCGACCAAGTTCACAATGGCCTTGCCTTTAGCATTGCGGCTTGCCTCGGGGATTTTATAAACTTTCAGCCAATATAATTTTCCCCTGTCGGTGAAGCAAAGAAGGTAGTTTAAAGTATTCGACCGATAGATGGCGGTCACAAAATCTTCATCTCCGGTGCTTACAGCTCGAACACCCCGACCACCCCTATGCTGACTTTTGAAGAGAGCCGGATCACTCCGTTTAATATATCCAGCATGAGTAATCGAAACGAGCGTGTCTTCGTTTGCAATCAGGTCTTCTACTTCAAACTCACCTGCCGCACCCGCGACGATCTGAGTTCTTCGATCATCGCCGTAGTTCTTAGCAACTTCTGTAAGCTCATCTTTGATAACTTGATATACAAGAGCTTCGCTTCCTAAAATCCGTTTCAGTTCTTCTATTAACGTAAGAACCTGTTTGAACTCTTCAATGATCTTGTCACGCTCAAGGCCGGTGAGACGCTGAAGTCTCATTTCTAAAATGGCCTGAGATTGAGTCTCGGAGAAAGAATATTTGGTCATCAATTCGCGCCGAGCTTCATCAGGCCCTTTAGCTGCCTTAATCAAGGCGATCACAGCATCAATGTTTTCTACAGCTCGCTTCAGACCTTCTAAAATGTGCGCTCTTGCTTCAGCCTTTTTTAAATCAAAGATAGTCCGGCGTACAACTACGTCTTTGCGGTGTTCTACAAATGCCCAAAGCAAATCCCTTAAATTAAACGTCTTCGGCTGTCCTTGATGAATTGCTAGAAGATTGATTCCGAAACTTTCTTGTAGCTGGGTGAGTTTGTAGAGTTTATTGAGAAGTACATTCGAGTTTTCGCCCTTGCGAACTTCGATGACAATCCTCATGCCTGTCCGGTCAGACTCATCACGAAGATCAGAAATCCCTTCAATTCGTTTCTCTCGAACTAGATCTGCAATTTTTTCAATCAGTTTAGCTTTATTGACCTGATAGGGTAGCTCCGTAATAATAATTCGTTCTCGATCGCCCTTCCATGGCTCAATCTCGGTTTTTGCACGAAGTGTGATCGCTCCTCGCCCCGTCAGATAGGCGTCCCTCAACCCGTCTCCTACGAAGAGAAACGCAGCCGTAGGAAAATCAGGTCCCTTTACGTACTCTAACAAAGCCAAAGAATCCAAGCTCGGCTGATCAATCAAAGCCACCGTAGCCTGAACCACTTCTCGCAGATTGTGCGGTGGGATATTTGTTGCCATCCCTACAGCAATCCCTGAGGATCCGTTCACGATTAAGTTTGGAATCCTCGACGGGAGAACAGTCGGCTCGGTGAGGCTGTCGTCGTAGTTCGGACGAAAATCGACGGTCTCGCGATCGATGTCGGCAAGAAGCTCGTCCGTAATCTTGTCCATTCGAATTTCGGTGTATCGCATGGCAGCGGGCGCATCGCCATCAATAGATCCGAAGTTACCCTGCCCATCCACCAACGGATAGCGTAACGAAAAGTCCTGAGCCATTCGCACGATAGTGTCGTAAACGGCGACGTCCCCGTGCGGATGGTATTTACCGATAACGTCCCCAACGACACGCGCAGACTTTTTATAAGGCTTGTTGTGTGCATTCCCTAGATCGTACATTGCATAAAGCACACGACGATGAACGGGTTTTAGTCCATCGCGAACGTCCGGCAAAGCCCGACCGACGATCACACTCATTGAATAGTCAAGATAAGCTCCTCTCATCTCGTCTTCAATGTTTACGTTTACTATATTTTTATCTTGCGACTGAATATCCGTCATATTCAAAAACCTTTACCCAACCCACACAGATCGGGACCAAAAAATCCATTTACCAACGATACAACGCTGACGCCCAGGTAAACCCAGCTCCAAACGCCGCCGAGGCTACTAACATTCCCTTTTTTAGTCTTCCCGATTTTACCGCCTCATCAATTCCCAAAGGAATGGTTGCGGCTGTCGTATTTCCAAAGCGACTGATGGTGTTGTAGACCTTTTCTTCAGGAATTCTTAACTGCTTGGCCACCATTTCGTTGATCCGCAAATTTGCCTGATGAAAAATAAACAGATCGACGTCTTCTAAGGTCTTACCTGCCGCGCTCAAAGACTCCATCAAGACCTCGGGCATTTTCTTCGTTGCATAAGTAAAAACCGTTTTCCCATTCATTTGGGGATACTCTCGGCCGTCAAACCGCTCTGGCGCCATCCTTGGGCCTGGATGCGCCAATCCTGGTTCTGGCACCCAAAGCTCTTTTGCAAATCTACCGTCCGCATGGAGGAAAGTATTGATGAGACGCGATGTTTTTTCATCTGGTGCCCCCTCCTCGGCGCCCATAACCACAGCGCCAGCACCGTCCCCAAATAGAACCGTAACATCTCGGCCTCGGGTCGTTTTATCTAGACCCTTCGAATGAACTTCGGCGCCGACGACTAGCACTTTTTTATACTGTTTAGATTTCAAAAATTGATCTGCAATTGAAATTCCGTAAATAAATCCTGTACACTGCTGCCGGATATCCAGCGCAGGAATCCCTGGCAAATCTAGCTTACTTTGTAGAAAGCAGCCCGTTCCAGGAAACTCGTGATCCGGACTGAGGGTAGCGAGAATAATCAGATCTATCTCTTCTTTTTTTACATTTGCAGCTTCCAACGCCCTAACGCTGGCTTCGAGCGCTAGATCTGAGGTACAGGTCGCAGAGTCTTGATCGACCCAATGGCGTTCTTTAATCCCCGTTCGTTGTTGAATCCACTCGTCTGACGTATCCATCAAGCTTGTAAGATCCTGATTTGTCCAAACCCGGGGTGGAACATAAGAGCCGACACCTAAGAATTTTGAATAGATCATACGTCTAGATTCCTTACTCTGAGGGCATTCTCCTCAATAAATTGGCGTCTAGGTTCCACCTGATCGCCCATTAGAACAGAAAAGATTCCGTCCGCCTGTACTGCATCGTCAACCGACACCTTCAAAAGGGTACGCCGCACGGGATCCATGGTTGTCTCCCAGAGCTGTTCCGGGTTCATTTCTCCCAAGCCTTTGTACCGTTGAATAGTCATCCCACTCTTGGCTAGTTCTAGGACTTTTTGTGAAAGCTCTTCACCTGTTGCTGCCGTAATATCGGATTTTCCTGCCGCAGACACCGTAAAGGGGCCCGCTCCCAACGCTTGAATGGCTTGGTAGTGCTTGCAGAGTTCGTCATACTCTGGTGAATCTAGCGTCGCCACGTTGATAGGGGATACTCGTTTTGAGCCTTGAAGCACATTTTCAACGGTAGCAAACCAGCTGTTGTGTTCTGAATCTTTGGAAATAGAAAAGCTAAAGCCCACTTTCTTTCCTTGCAGTACACTGCCGATTTTCGTCAAAACGGCTTCTAGCTTTTCCTTGTGTTCAAGCGTCGTCGGCCCTACGCCCCCAGCAACCAGTCCGCGCAGAACTTCTGGATGAAGCCTTCGAGCCACACGATCAATAGCTTTTGAATATCTTGCAGCCGCCTTGAGGGCTGGAATGACCTGTGCAGATGGAATTGTTCCGGTCGCATTTTTGACCTGAAGATTTTCTAATCCACTAGTCAAAAGATACTCGGATAGCTCCTGCTCATTTTTTAGGTATTTTTCCTTTTGACCTTTTTTTACTTTATATAGAGGAGGTTGAGCAATGTAGAGGTACCCTTTTTCAATAACCTCGGGCATTTGCCTATAAAAGAAGGTCAAGAGCAGAGTTCGAATATGAGATCCATCCACGTCCGCATCCGTATTGTGACAGCAAAGACCGCCCATTCCAGCAATGAAGTTTTCATCGCCTTCGACTGAAAAGTCATAAACCTGGCCGTTGCTCGCTTCACATTGCGTGACAGATTCCACCGGAATTGCGATCAAGTCAGCATCGATTTCCTTGAAACGACGATTGATGTTGGTTTTAAATTCTCTCTGTAGCTTTTGTCTGATCGTGTCGGCTCCTGCATGATCTCGCCAAACAGGTTCAAGCTTTGCTAGATCCTCGCTTGCTAAAACGACTGTCTGCCAGTTCGTGTTTTTAGTTTCACAAGGCTGGCCACGAATCTCCGAAACTGCGCCCGTGGGTTGTCTTTCGCTAATCGCACACTGAACACCAAAAGAAAGCATCAAATAAGAAACTGCCGCCGTGATATCGCGCGAGGAAGAGGCAAAAGCCATTCTTTCGCCGGACGCGGTTCCATCCCCCAAGAAATACCCTCGCAGAAACGCGAGGCGATTTTCCTCAGAAACATTGAAGATTAGATCGGGAACTCGCTTAGTGAGTGAATCGACTCCCTGAAATCCAAAAAGGTATTGCCAAGCAAGAACGGCAACACGATTCACCAGCTTTAGTTCGCCAGCTCGCTCTTCATACTCATAGGAACGTCCGGGGAGACCAAATACTTTTTCAATCGCGTCTGTGAGTTCGGGAAGGAATTTCTTATTTCCGTTTCCAATTGTAAAACGAATCCCATTTCGATCAGAACAAGACCCTTCAGCCAAATAAAACCCAAGCAGGGTCATTAGGTTTCGATCTACACTGATGTAGCGACTAATCCCTTTTTTTCCGTAATGTTCGGGTGTCAGCTCCAGGTCTTCTCTTCCTGCAAACCACTCCACGTCTTCTTGATCTAAGAGAGACAATTTCACTGAAGACTTTACCCGATTCGCTGACGAACCTGTGTACTGTTCATCCCAGGCTCTCTCTAACTTGCTGGGACCGACTTCAAATTGACCAACCAGCTGGTCCACGTTCATCCCAATCGCTGCTACATAGTCTCGGAAATGCCTCTCAATCGGTCGAGAAGTTCCTCTTTCCCAGCCATAAAACGTGACTGGTTGCCGAATTCCGACTTTCTCACAAAGGTCTACATTAGAAATCCCACTTATTTTTCTAGCCGTAGATAATTTTGTGCGTAGCTCCGCTGAAAGAGTCACTCTTGGTAAAACAAGCTCGGGTCGCTTGGAATGTTCGTCGAGGATTTTCGCTTTAAACCATTCTTCTACTGCAGACCCTCGAACCCAAACTTGATCCGCCGCTCCTGGAAAACCATGCAACAAACGAAGCACGTCCATTCTTTCTGGCGCATCTGAGTTCAACCTAATCCTACGAGGAGCAACGATGAAATCCCCTTCGCGAATTTCAGATCCTTTTTTCAATACAACCTGCTCATTTTCGTAAACGAAAACACTGTGGCTTGCGGTCACTCTCACTGAGCGGCCGTACGCGGTTGTAATCTTGTGCATGGATTCATCCAGAGGATGGCGAATTACTGCTTTAATGGGACGAAATAAAACTTGATGAGATTCGAGCCCAAAACACAGCACATCTCCTAGACCGGTTCCTTCGCGTTTTTGAAGTCCGCTGCCTTCAGCTGCTGGTCCCCCAAGGGCTGCATCTACAAACTCGCCAATTCGAACCATTCTAATACCACCGCGTTCTCGAACGAAGACGTGCTCTTGCGCGTCCACGCTCATGATCACGATTTTATGATATCGAATCTTGCTGATATCAAAATCTTCCTTACCAATCCCCGCACCTAATGCCGTAATCAGAATTTTGATTTCTTCGAAAGAAAGCATCTTGTCGAAACGTGCTTTTTCTACGTTAAGAATTTTACCTTTCAACGGTAGAATAGCTTGATTCTTGCGGTCACGGCCCTGCTTCGCGCTATTGTGAACAAAAACACCAGCGGCTAAGGCGAAACAATGCGTGCCTGGTACCTCTAGGTCGTAGACATCTGCTTGTTCATTTAGTTTTTCGATGGAAACGACACGGTGATTGTAATTTGCCACCGCTTCTCGAACCTTCGATTCACTTCCCTCAAAATATCTTAAACAAAACCTATCAAATCGAAGGAGACTCTTGTTTTTTGTACTGAGGCGGAGCTGCTGATATTCCGTAACATCAACTTCGCCACAACGGAGCTGGATATCTTTCAAAGCTGCTAGGGTATTTTGATAGTAGGTCTTATCAAGGGCGGCTTTACGCTTAATCCGAAACTCATCAGTCCATTGTTTAGCAGTAGTTTTACGTCGCCAGGAGATCAAATCCAAGTCTTTCCACTGCTCTTTAGCCGCAACCGACATCTGCGTCCTGGCTTCAGGATGCTCTACAAAAAACGTCTCTACTCTGGCCGCTTGTTTAAGACGATGCTTCTCTTCAGACCAGTATCTCTGTTGCGCCAGATACAAGGTTTTTGAGTTCTTTTCTCTATACTCTGAACTTGACGAGTAAAAATCAGCCCACTTCTTACCCATGTAGGCCTTGTACGCATCATCCTTCCATTGCGCTTTTGCATTCTTAGAAAGAAGTTTGCTGGTATCTGAGCGCTTCATGCGCTCACTCATTGCCTTCCGGAATTCCGGCGTTTTCTTGAGCAATCTCAGTTTTTCGTAAACACTTTCGGAGTGTAAAGTTTTCGAAGCGTGCCGTCGGTGAAGCTCCAAATGGTCTTCCTTTGGAAGGCGCTGCAAGTTGGTTGGATTATTATTTCGCTTTTTGAAATCTAAATGATGGCAGTGATCACCGGAAGCCTCGCGATAGACTTTTTTCCATCGGTTGTAGCGATCGGCCAAAAGGTGGGTAAAAACCCAAGTATTAGATCTAGGATCCCAGGTCATTTCATAACCGTTAATCGTGATCCCCGTCTCTTTCATGTCTGAGAGTTTACGATACAACGGCATTAAGGAGTCATCTGGCCCAAGATTAGCTGCTTGTTTGTAGCTCTTATCACGCAACATAAAGCGATGATCAGGCGTACAAACAATCGTTTCCCCATTATCCAAAGTCAGCCGCACTACTTCTGCTGAAGACTTTGTCTTTCGGACGTGAAGAATTTTCTCTAGGCCAACGGTTCCATCTTTACGAATGGTGTAACAAAAGTTTTGGATTCCGTTTTCTTGTTCTTTGATTAACTCCAAGAATGACAACGAGCGGCCATCGGCCAAAGCAACTTGCGTATCGCCTGAAAAACACCCACCGGCGCTGTCGCCTTCGACGAGGTACACTTCACAAAGAGCAGGATCTTTTTCCTGACAATCCGCCATTTTTCCGGGGAGACCACCCCAATCTAAAGCAGTTTTTCTACGGGTTAGCTCTTTTGCTTTTCGCGCTGCTATTCGCGCCAAAGCAGAATCCACTGCTTTCTGAACTACTCGCTTGGCAGCAGAGGGCGTTTCTTCAAAGTACGTCGTGAGCTTTTCATAAATAACGCCGTTTACAAACCCTTCGACTTCGCTGTTACCAAGTTTGGTTTTAGTTTGACCCTCAAACTGCGGCTCTGGGATCTTCGCACTAATCACACACGCTAGTCCCTCGCGAATATCCTCACCGGTCAGGGACTCTTTAAAGTTTTTCGCTATTCCCGAGTCCTGAGCATACTTATTCACCACACGCGTAAGAGCGTTACGAAAACCTGAAACGTGTGTACCGCCTTCGGTTGTATTGATGTTGTTTACATATGACGAAACTGTTTCTGTGTAAGAATCATTCCACTGCAAAGCCACTTCCACAGACATAAAATCTTTTTGAGCGGTAAGAAAAATGACTTTTTCATGAAGCTTTTGTTTCGACTTGTTAATGTGCTCTACAAATTGAATTAAGCCGCCGTCATAATGAAACTCGACCTTCTTGGGTGGCTCCTGCCTTTCATCAATCAGAGTGATATGAATCCCACTATTCAAGAAAGCCAGCTCTCGAAGGCGGCCGGCTAACGTATCGATATTGAACTCGATAGTTTCGAAAACCTCGGGGTCGGGTTTAAAAGTAGTTTGCGTCCCTCGTTTTTCGGTGACTCCCACTTCTTTCAACGGTGCTTGTGGCGTACCCCGTTTGTAGGTCTGACGATAGACCTTTCCGCCCTGTCTCACTTCAACATGCATGACCTCAGAAAGGGCGTTTACAACTGCTGCTCCAACCCCGTGAAGACCTCCAGAGACTTTATAGGCGCCGCCTTCTTCGTTGAATTTTCCACCCGCATGCAGCTTGGTCATCACAACTTCTACCGCTGAAACCCCAGCTGCCTTATGAACACCTACCGGAATTCCGCGGCCGTCATCTTCCACGGTCACGCTGTTATCTACATGCACTGTAACTGATACCGTTTTCGCAAACCCAGCCAACGCCTCGTCGATTGAATTGTCTACGATTTCATAGACACAATGATGTAAACCGCGTGCGCCTGTGTCTCCAATGTACATGCCGGGACGTTTTCGAACAGCTTCCAGGCCTTCTAAAATCTTAATCTTATCTGCTGAATAGTCGCTAGAATCCCCAGTTGGTTCCTGTCTTTGATCAGTCATGCTTTCCTTCTTCTACAGCTCCATTGCGAACGTGAAATCTTTTCCCGACGCCTGTGGATTCTTCCGTTGTCGTGACAAAAGTCTGAAGATCCGACGTCAAAAGAAAATCCAACAAAAACGCTCGCCGCTCCTGGTCCAGTTCAGACGAAAAATCGTCCAAAAGAAAAAGAGGGCGGTGTCCAGTCTTAGCTCGAAACAATTCAATTTCTGAAAGTTTCAACGCCAGAAGCGCAGATCGCACCTCACCTTGAGACCCCTGACCCTTGAGAGGCTGCCCTCCCAAGTAAAAAGCCCAATCATCCCGATGTGGCCCAACCAGAGAATATCCGCTTTTACGCTCTGCTCTACTCAGCTCAGTGGCTCGTTCCCTGAAAGACTGTTCTAAAAGTTCTAATGAAGGCGACTGACCTTGTCCAGTGAAATGAATAGGACATAACCCTTTGTTATCATAGGATAAATCTTTCAAATTAGGGACCCAGTTCGACAAATAGGCTAAATGAAGATCGGGGCACTGAGGAACAATTCGACGGAGGGTTTTTTGCAGAAGTGGTGTCAGTCTTAAAATCCATTCTAAGCGCTTTATAGCCACTTGGCTGCCGACTTGAATGAGCGGTAGGGTGTAACCCTCCAAAAGAGGTTCTGAAACCTCTTGGCCCATTTTAAGAAGCGCGTTTCTTTGCTGAAGTATCTTCTGGTACTTTTGGAGGAGAAGTAGGTAGTCGAAATCCTCCGCTGCTAACGCACGGTCTAAGAATGACCGACGAATCCCCGGATCTCCTCGCACCAAGTCATGATCGGATGGGTTGAACACTACAGAATGGAATCCAAGCTCATACGAGCCGAAGCGTTGGCTGAGGTATTGCGTCGAACTTTTTAGAACCTTTTGATTAATAAAGGCAGTCTTGCTTGCTTTCGCAGACGCCGCATCTACCAGGTTGAAATGAACCCGTAGATCAGTTTTCCAATCGGGAGCTTCAGCCGCAGTTAAAGTACAAAGAATTTCAGAGTCGACACAACCCCAGCGAATCACATTCGCCGTTTTGGCATCCCGAAAGGATTTTAATGAGGATAAAAATCCTAGGGCCTCAATAAAGCTAGTCTTGCCTTGACCATTTGCACCAACTAGAAAATTAATCCCCTTTTCTGGAACAAGGACAGACCCCCTGACATTTCTAAAATTCTTGAGGATTAGTTTTTCTACTCTCATTAAATACGCATAGGCATAATCACATACGTATGATTATGTTGAGCAGACTCTCTCAAAATTCCAGGGCTTAATCTGTCTTTCAGATTAAATTCTAAAGACTCTGATTTCATTACCGCTAAACACTCGAGAAGGTATTTCGAGTTAAACCCAATTTCCATGGATTCACCCGAGTACTGGACATCGATTTCTTCTCGAGCCTCTCCCATGTCAGGATTGCTGGAAGAGATAACCAAACTGCCGGGTTGAATGGTGAGTTTTACTCCCCGGCTTTTCTCGTTGGCCAACAGACTAACTCGCTTCAAGGCTGAATTAAATTCCTGCCGATCAATCTTTACTAAACGATCTGTCATCTTAGGAATTACTGGCCGATAATCTGGATACTCTCCATCAATGAGTCGGATGAAAAGATAAGAGTGATTTAATTTTGCAAAGATATATCCCCGTTCAAAAGAAAGACCGATGGTTGGACTCCCTTCATCCAAGATTTTCCTAAACTCTGTCAGACCTTTCTGAGGAATGATGACCCCTTTTTTAATATCTGGGTTTGTCAGAAAGACTTCTTGATCAACAAAGGATAGACGGTGTCCATCCGTAGCTGTCATTCGCATCATTGTGTTTTCTAAACACTCAAAGAACACCCCGTTAATGTGGTAGCGGGTAGCATCTGTAGAAGCAGCAAATTCGGTCCGGTCAATCATTTCAACTAAAGCGTCCGTTTTGCCTTCAAAGTAAGTCTTGTCCTCAAAGCTAGGAAGTGAGGGGTATTGTTCAGCAGGAAGGCTAACAATATTGAAGCGGGATTTACCACAAACGAGCTCTACCCAGCTGTTGTCCTTCCGAGTGATGTTCAGCTTCTTATCTGGAAGTTCTTTAACGATCTCTAGAAAGTGTTTTGCGGACAAAGTTATTCGACCCTCTTCACGAGCTTCTACTGGCAGGGTCACTTTGATCCCAACTTCAAGATCAGTTGCGCAAAGGGAAAGCTGGTCGTTTTTTACTGTACAAAGAATGTTGCCTAATATCTGGATGGTGTTCTTCTTCTCTACTACCGATTGTACTTTTTGAAGAGCCTCCAGGAGGGGAGAGCGATCAATTGAAAAGTTCATTCAGGTTTCCTCACTTAAACCAACTCTTTACCATCACTTTTTGCGAAATGGGCCATAGAATCTTTTATATATATATAAGTAGTAGTAGTAGTAGGGCGTGTGGATAAGTGGATAACTCACTTAACTCTATGAAACTTATAAAGAAACCGTGTGGATAACTCTGTGGATAAGTCTGTGGATAACTTTTTCATTTTTGTGGATAACTTTATTTCCTATTCCAATAGTAGTTATCCACAGGGTTATCCACACGGTTTTGTGGATAACTTCTAATCTCGTACTCTGGTAATCAGTTACTATCCAAAAAAGTATCTGTTTCTAACCCTAAAAACAAAGTTATCCACAACAACCGAGTAATAAAACCAACTACTAAAATATTCCAAAACAGATCGTCGATGTGGATAAGTGGATAACTCTGTATCTAATTGATATTATTATAATAAATTAAAAGTTTTCTGTGGATAACGTGTGGATAAGTGTGTGGATAACGTGTGGATAACTTTATTCCAAAAAATGTTATCCACACGTTATCCACAGGACTTATCCACAAATTTTAGAAAACCAACCCATTTAATAAGATTATTTATGACGGATTAAATCCGGTATTGAGAAAAACAGCCATCTGAAATCAGAACTGATTCTTTGCTTTGTAGAATTCGTGGAAGGTGAGGTGGATGGTTTCGGCAGAAACCAAACCGCTTTTTGACACTGTTTTTAGCTCTACGGGAGTGACTGCTCCGAGTAAATGGATCGGATAAAGAAAGGTTTTTGCATCCGAAACCATGGCGGGTTTGTCATCTATGATGAGCGTGCTGTCTGGATCTAAAAGGATTCCCCAAAGGTAGGCGACAAACGGAGTCTTCGTTTGATCCGGGTTAGTTTGTTCCTTGTCCACCTTAATCTCAAACCTCAAAGTATTGAATTTAAGATGGCTGATACGAGCCGAGGGTCGGTCTGAGCGATCGAGAAACACCGAATACGGGGTTTTTTCAAGAGCCAGGGTGATCTGCCCGGTTCCAATCACAACCAAAAGGCATAGGAAGCGGAGAATCGGGAAACGAAGAAAGACACCTAATGGACGAGTATCCATAGGAATAGAATAAAACGGAATTTGATTTATTACACTCTAGTTATCTATTAATTTCGAGCAGGAGCATGTTTCTTGATGTATTCAACAACTTCCTGAAGGCTGGCGCCAGGAGTAAATACCATGTGGACGCCACACTTTTTCAGTCCAGGAATATCCTCATCAGGAATAATCCCTCCCACAAGGAAGAGAGTATCGTTGAGGCCTTCTTTTTTAATCCCCTCAATTATTTCCGGAACCAGCGCGTTATGAGCGCCAGAAAGAATACTAAGGCCTACGACCTGGACGTCCTCTTCTACTGCAGCATTGATCACCATTTCCGGCGTCTGATGAAGACCGGTGTAAATGACTTCAAATCCAGCATCCCTCAGGGCACGAGCAATGACCTTTGCTCCCCTGTCATGGCCATCTAGGCCTGGTTTAGCAACCAACACTCGAATATTTTTCCGGTCAGATTTCATACCTAAAAACTCCCTGCTTCCCTGTATTCGCCGTAGACCCCACGCAAACAATCACAAACTTCTTGAAGAGTCGCGTAGTGCTTTACTGCCTCAATGATCGGACCCATCATATTTTGATCATTCTGTGCAGCTTCTTTGACATGCCTCATGGCCACTTCATAATTATGCTGCGATCTTTTTGCACGGAGGGCAACCAGACGTTCTATCTGTCGTTTTTCTACAGTTCGATCAATATACAGAGTTTCAAAATTCCTTGGTGTTTCTTTGGTTTGGTACTTATTCACCCCGACCATTACTTTTTCTTTAGCTTCAAGTTGTTTTTGAAAATGATAGGCGCTATTGGCGATCTCGCTTTGTGGGTATCCACGTTCAATTGCACGAACAATTCCGCCCATTTCGTCAATGCGATGGATATATTCCAGAGTTTCTTTTTCGACTTTAGCCGTTAGGGTTTCCATGAAATACGAACCCCCGAACGGATCAATCACATTGTCGATCCCACTTTCCTCTGCAATGATTTGCTGAGTTCTAAGAGCGATCATCACTGCTTCGTCAGTAGGGAGAGCCAGTGTTTCGTCCATACTGTTCGTATGAAGTGAGTTGGTTCCCCCAAACACTGCTGCCATTGCCTGCACAGCAACTCGGACAATATTATTATACGGCTGTTGAGCTGTAAGCGACACCCCGGCTGTTTGAGCGTGAGTTCTGAGCATCCAGGATCTCGAGTCCTTAGCGTGATACCGATCCCGCATTAGGCGTGCCCAAATCCTGCGGGCAGCCCGAAACTTGGCAATTTCTTCGAAAAAATCATTGTGGACGTCGAAAAAAAAGCTGAGCCGGGGCGCGAAATCGTCGATTTTCATTCCACGAGCTAGGCAGGCATCTACATAACCAAGCCCATCAGCGAGCGTGAAAGCTAACTCTTGAACCGCAGTGGCCCCAGCCTCTCGTATATGGTAGCCGCTAATGCTTACTGTATTCCAATTTGGGTAATGTTTCGCGCCGTACTCTATCGTGTCTACAACAAGTTTTACCGCAGGCAAAACAGGGAATAGCCACTCTTTTTGGGCGATATATTCCTTTAGAATATCGTTTTGGAGGGTTCCTCGAACCTTCTCTTTTGGAACACCCTGCTTTTCTGCGACGGCCAGGTACATTGCCAAGATGACAATTGCTGGACCATTGATAGTCATCGAGGTGGTTACATCGCCGAGAGAAATTCCACTAAAGAGGGTCTCCATGTCCTCCAAAGAGGAGACAGAGACACCACATTTACCTACTTCTCCACGCCCTTTAGGACTATCTGCATCGTAACCCATGAGGGTCGGCATATCGAAGGCTGTGGATAAGCCCGTCTGTCCGTGCTCCAGTAGAAGCTTAAATCGTTTGTTGGTCTCTTCAGCACTCGAAAACCCCGCAAACTGTCGCATCGTCCAGAGTTTACCTCTGTACATATTGCGCTGTACCCCACGAGTGTATGGAAACTCACCAGGGAAACCCAGGTCTTTCAGATAGTCAAAACCTGTTGCAGCTAAATCAGCCGGAGTGCTCAGTAGGGGCACTTCCATATCGCTCAGCGTGGTAAAACGCTTCTTTCTCGCCGGCTTTTTTTCCTCAGCATGCTTTAGTTTAGACTCCCAAGCGTCCTGAGCTTTTTTTATTTCTTCGATGTCAGAGGGCCGACGACCCGATTCCTTCTCCGGCTTTGAATGAGGCATTCAATCTCCTAAGAGTTAAGCTCCGCAAACTCCTGAGCAGCAATTACTATTCTTTGAATTTCGGAAGTTCCTTCGTAGATTTCAGTGATCTTCGCATCTCTAAAGTTTCTTTCAACGCTATACTCTTTCGTATAGCCGTACCCACCGTGAACCTGAATTGCTTTGGTGGCGATCCACATCGAGGCTTCCGACGCTGATAATTTCGCCATTGCTGCTTCTTTTGTGTATCTGAGGCCAAGGTCTTTATTTCGAGCTGCAGCCCAAGTGAGAAGCCTAGCGCCTTGAAGACGGGTGGCCATATCTGCAATAAAGAATTGAATCGCCTGAAGCTTCATAATCGGCGCTCCAAACTGTTCTCGTTCTGCAGCGAACTTTTTCGAAGCATCTAAAGCGCTGCGAGCAATACCCAGTGCCTGCGCTGCGATACCAATTCTGCCACCGTCGAGCGTAGACATAGCGATCTTAAACCCTTCACCCACTTTTCCCAGCAAACAGTCTTGCGGAACAAAAACGTCATCAAAAAAGAGCTGGGCTGTCGATGAAGCGCAAATCCCTAATTTGTCCTCAAGCTTTGAAACTTGAAATCCCTTGGCTTTGGTATCGACAATGAAAGCGCAAATTCCTCTGTGTCCTTTTGTTCGATCCGCCGTGGCAAAAACAATACAATAGTCAGCTTCTTTTCCGTTGGTGATCCAGTTCTTGGTTCCACGGATCTTAAACCCACCATCTACCGGCGTGGCTAGGCACTCTAAGCCTCCAGGATCAGACCCATGACCAGGCTCTGAAAGGGCAAAGCAGCCCAGCTTTTCGCCCTTTGCCAGCGGCGTGAGAAAACGCTTTTTCTGTTCGTCTGTGCCGAAAGCCAAAATAGGAGCGCATACGAGTGAATTATTCACAGACATGATGACGGCGGTGGAGGCACATTCTGCAGCAATTTCTTCCATACACATTGCATAGGAAACGGCATCCATTCCCGCTCCTCCCCACTGTTCGGGTACCATCATCCCCATTAGCCCCATCTCAGCTAGCGTTTTCACGGTCGCGTGAGGAAATTCACCAGTCGCATCCGACTTTGCAGCGATGGGACGAATTTTGTCGCGGGCAAGTGAGCGCACTTGCTCGAGAAGCATTTTTTTAGATTCATCAGTTTCGGGCCAGCCGTAATGCATCATTTTTCAACTTCCTAACTTAAGCCGTGAAAGACAGGCTTTCTTTTTTCTACAAAGGCACTCATTCCCTCACGTTGGTCATGAGTCTCAAAGAGGCGACCAAAAGCATGTGCTTCCGCGTCCAACTTGACGTTTAACCCAGAGGTCTCAGCAAACTCATTAAGAAGGTGCTTTGCCTTGGCGACGGCAGTTGCCGAGTGCTTGCTTATAGTTTGAGCGATTTCAATTACTCTGGGCATGAGCTGATTAGACTCAAAAACTTGGCAAACTAAACCTATTTGAAATGCTTCTTCCGCTTTGACACGACGTCCGGTAAAAATCAGCTCTTTAGCTCGTGGAAGGCCAACAAATTTAGAGAGCCTGAGAGTACCGCCAAATCCTGGAATGACTCCAAGCCCTACCTCGGGCTGTCCGAAGACAGCTTTATCGCTCGCGTAGATAAAATCGCAGGCGAGCGCCAATTCAGTTCCTCCTCCTAGAGCGTAACCATTCACGGCTGCGATCGTAGGCTTGGGCATGAGTTCGAGGAGTTTTGTGACTTCATGACCGAGCTGAGCAAACTGAACACCCTCTTCGACTGTTTTGCCTTTCATTTCTGTAATGTCAGCACCAGCAATAAAGGCCTTTTCACCGTTTCCTGTGAAAATTAAGACGCGAATCTCTGGAGTATTCGCAATTTTTAGCAGGGCGTCCTTTAATTCGATCAAGACGTCCGTATTCAAAGCGTTGAGTGCTTCAGGCCTGGAAATTTTTAAGACACAGATTCCCGGGTCTAACATTTCCTGAATCAAATGCCGCGTAGTGGAGGAGTCAGCTGTCATAACGATAAAAGCCCTTTCCTGTTTTTTTCCCTAGCCAACCAGCTGCAACATATTGCTTCAAGAGGGGGCAGGGCCTGTATTTAGAATCACCAAGGCCTTGATGGAGGACATCCATAATAGCAAGGCATGTATCCAATCCTATGAAATCGGCCAACTGAAGAGGCCCCATGGGCTGGTTCGTGCCTAGTTTCATTGCCGTGTCGATATCTTCGATCGATGCAACTCCCTCGTGCAACGCTGTAACCGCTTCATTAATCATTGGCATAAGGATTCGGTTTACGGCGAATCCTGGCTGGTCTTTTGCTTCAACGAAAGTCTTTCCCATTTTTTCTGCGACGGCCCGCACAGTAGCAAAAGTCTGAGAAGAGGTTTGAAGGCCACGAATGCCCTCGACTAACTTCATAACGGGAACGGGATTCATGAAGTGCATTCCAGCCACTTGCTCAGGACGTTTGGTTTGCGCTGCAATCGCTGTGATGCTGATTGAAGAGGTGTTCGAGGTGAGCAACGCGTCTTTAGGGCAAATCTCGTCCAGCTGTCTAAAAATTTGAAACTTGATTTCGGGTTTCTCAGAAACTGCTTCCACTATAAAATCGGCTTTTGAAAAAGCATCAATCCCTTTGGCGGTCTGAATTCTTTGAAGGGCTTCCGTTTTTTCCTGCGCAGAGATTTTACCTTTTTCGACCAGCTTGCTCATTTGAGCGGAAATTTTTTCTTTCGCTTTCTCTGCGAAAGCGGAGTTTAGGTCTACCAAGATTACATTGAACCCGCATTGAGCTGCAGTTTGTGCGATCCCCGAGCCCATTTGGCCTGCTCCCAAGATTCCGAACGCAGATATTTTGTGCAAACTGCTTTGGGCTCCATTTACGTTCTTGTCTGCCGCATTTTTGTCAGGGATCATTGCCGTACCTCGTTGCATCCAATGGGTTTAAGAAACTCCATTTGCCCAAAGATCTGGCTATTTTCCAATACAAAAATCAGAAAAAATCTTTTCCAAAAGATCGTCTGTAGAGGTTTCTCCGATCAGGGGACTCAAAGAGTGGAGTGCCTGTCGAATATCAGATGCAAATAGCTCAGTTTCGGTTTCCACAAGAGCCTGACTAATCTCACTCTTTGCCTTTCGGACTGCAGCAAGGTGATCTAAGCGTGTCAGAAGAATTTCACCAGGCGTGTGAGGAGTCCGGCTCTCACAAAAGGAAACGATAAACTCAACTGCTTCCGATACGCCGTCTCCCGATTTAGCTGAAGTGACCAACCATTGTTGGATGCCAAAGGCTCGACTCTGATCTATAAATGCTCTGATTTCTTCTTCAGAACAAAGATCAGCCTTTGTAATAATTCCCAAGGTGTTTTTTGCTAAGTCAGGACGAGTATTTTTAACCAAGTCATCCCACTGATGAAAGGCGGCCTCAGGCTCTGACGCAGGATCAACCAGGAAAAACACTAAATCGGCTTGGCCAGCAGCTTGAATCGTCCGATCAATGCCAAACTTTTCAATTTTGTCGTGCGTCTGTCGCAGTCCTGCAGTGTCTTCCAAGCGCAAAGTGATGCTGGTTTTTTTTCCGCGAAGAGTTAAATGTTCGCGAACCACATCTCGTGTCGTCCCAGCGACTTCGGAAACAATCGATCGGTCTTCTCCCAGGAATGCATTGAAAAGCGTTGATTTGCCAGCGTTGGGTAAGCCCACAAAGACAGCTTTGAAGCCTTCCTGAATTTTTGTTCCGCGTTCAAAACTATCTTCAAGCTTTTGAAGAAGGGTTTGAATCTTTGAGGCCCGAAGTCTCAGTGCGGGGATTGACACCTCTTCGATATCTTGGTCAGAAAAATCAATTCCGAGCTCACCTAAAGAAGCCAGCTGCCTCAGGTCGAGAGCCAGAGTGTTCAGGAATTCAGAGTGGTTTCCTAAGAGCTTTTCCACCGCAATTCCCAAAGCGGGGTCATTTTTGGCTTGAATCAAATCGCTAATCGCTTGGGCTTGAAAGAGCGACATTTTGCCGTTTCGAACGGCACGAAAACTAAACTCACCAGGAAGAGCTTGTCGGACCCCAAAAGTGCCCAAATCTTCCAGTACCCTTTGAGCTATAAAGGCGCCTCCGTGGATATGAAGCTCAACCAGGTCCTCCCCGGTAAAACTATTTGGAGCGTAAAATGAAACGCTCATAGCATCATCTAAAGCTTTTCCATTCCTTTGATAAAGCTGGGTGCGAACGAGTTTCGCAGGTTCGCGTTTTTCGTTCTTCGCCGATTGACTCAACTGCTGTAGGGCCTGAAAAGCTCCGGGACCGCTAATTCGAACGATCGCAATTGCGCCGCCCACGGCACTCGAAAGGGCAGCAACGGTATCCGATCGGAAATAGCTCTGACTCATAATCTAAAAAACCAGCTAGCGTGCCGGCGCCGGGTCCAGTTTCTTATTCAAGATCATCTGTTGGACGATCGAGGCTAGCGAGTTCACTAGCATGTAAATTGTGAGACCAGACGGCAGTGCCAGCATGAAAGCGCCAAAAATTAGAGGCATAATTTGCATCATTCTAGCCTGCGCTGGGTCGGTTGCGGTATTTGGCGTAAGCTTTTGTTGAACAAACATCATCCCAGCCAAGAGTACCGGCGTTACATAGAAAGGATCACGGCTCGAAAGGTCGTGAATCCACAGCGCAAAAGGAGCATGATAAAGCTCGATTGAGCTGTACAGAACTCGATACAGAGCGAAGAAAATCGGCATCTGAATCAAAATTGGAATACACCCGGCCATGGGATTGTACCCATGATTCTTCATCATCGAGAGCATTTCCCGGTTCAAAGCTTCACGATCATCTTTATACTTTTCTCGAAGTTTTTGAAGCTGTGGCTGAAGCTTTGCCATCTTCTTCATGCTCTTCATACTCTTGTAAGTGAGAGGATAGGTTGCGATCTTCAGAAGAAGAGTTAGTAAAATAATGGCAAGGCCATAGTTTTCGAAGAAGCCGTAAAACCATTTCAGAATTTTTAGAAGAGGGTATGCAAAAACAGTGAACCAACCAAAATCAATCGTATGATCCAATTTCGCATCTACGCTTCTCAGGACGTTTAATTCCTTCGGACCAAAATAAACCCTGAGTGGAATTGTAAGGGTCTTACCTACGACCGGGTAAACCATGCTGATTCGACCAGCGTGCGAACCGGTGGGTTGAATTAATCCGCTCGGAGCATCGGTCGTTTGGGCCACAAGGGCCATTAAGAAATACCGATTCGTCGCTCCGATGTAATGAATTGGGGTGGTGACTTCCTTTTGGCTGATGTCTTTGATTTGGACTCGTTCAAGCGACTGATTGGTCCAATACACAAATTGACGATCTTGTTCTTCGGCGTCGCCTTCGGGGGATTTAGCATTTAAGGAAACAAACGCATATTTGGGGGGCTGTGTTTTAAATTCGGCAGTCAATTTCACATCAGCATAAGGAAGGCCCAGAGAAGTCACGATCTCTCGGGACATCACAATGTTTTCGTCAGAGTAATTCCACGTAGCCCCTGTTGCCGTAGTCCCAAGCCGTCCGATAATGTCGTTAAGATATGCAAAACGGGAATCTTCGAACGCTAGGCTGACGGCACCATCTTCATGGATGACGGATTGTAGGCTGACATTGGCAGCGTCCTTTTGAATCCCCAGCTTGTATTCCTTTAGGTCCCACGCCAAAAGGGCATGGGAGCCATTTCCAAAAGCGGAGAAGCCGTTAGAGGTCTCCAGGGGGAATGCCTGACTTGCTAACTTTTTAACTGGCGAAGAAGGTGCGGAAACGGGCGCTTTTGGTGCTGTTCCTACAGAATCGCCGTTGGTCCCTTGAGGGGCGGCGGAACCTCCGAGTGGCTGAACGGCCTGGATGGCGTCCTTTGTATACTTCGGCTCGAGGTAGAGTTTCTGCCAGCCGACATAGATTCCGAGGCACAAAATAACTGCTAAAATCGTTTTACGATCCATGAGTCAAACCTTCCCTGACCGGAAATTTTGCGATTCTGATGTTCCGTACTTCCGGTCTATAGCATGGGGAACTGGATCATATCCAGCTCTTGCAAACGGATGACATCGGAAGAGTCTTTTTAAAGTGAGTTCTAAGCCGCTAATTAGACCGTGAGTTTCGACTGCTTGTTTACAATAGGCACTGCAACTTGGCTCAAAGCGACAGCCAAACCCGGGGCCACATACCAAATGCACGGCTGGGGATATTGTGCTTCGATATAGAAAAAGCAGAAACCGGACGAGTTTCATGTCTTTACAGGTTGAGGGGTACGAGGCGATCGACCCAAGACCTTCTTAGAGATCTCCGCCCTGTTTTTTAGAACGGGGGGTAAACTCTCCGCTAAACACCTTCCTAGGGATGATGAGTAGGTTCGGTCCATTTTCTTCGTGCCGGGGACGACTACATTATAATCGTAAGTACCCAAAAGCGGGCTGGCCTTGCGAAAGGCTTCCCGAATTTGTCTTTTCACTCGGTTCCTATCAATCGAAGACCCTCTGGCCTTAAGGGTAATCCCGAGGCGAAAATGGGTCATATCGTTAGGAATCCGGTAAACCATACATTCAGCAAGACGAAACATCTCACTCTGGTTAAAAAAGCGCCTGTACTCCCACGAATAGTGGAGTCGACGGGTATAGCTGAGCTGCTGAGAACCAGGAGAGAGCGACGTAACTACTTGCCTGCTGCTTTGACGGTCAGTCGTTTACGTCCTCTAGCTCTTCTTCGCTTTAGGACCTTCCGACCGTTGGCTGTTTTCATACGAGCACGAAAACCGTGACGTCTTCGGCGCTTAGTTCTACTGGGCTGATAAGTTCTTTTCATACAATATAAAACTCCACGGGAATAAGAACGGTAAGGATTATCTAAGCCATCGTAAGTTGTCAAGGGGAAGCGGCCATGCTAAATCTGGACCTCCATCTATGAAAAACTCAGTCCACTTCGACATCGGTCACTGGCCGGACCTCTGGCAAGCAGTTTTAAGGCTTCTGGAACAGACCGTTGTCCCGAATCAGCTTCAAGCCTGGATTCATCCCCTCGAATTTATTGAGAGTGAGGGGATAGGCAATGGTTTGAGGATTAAAATGCTCTCTCCGAATGACTTTTCGGCGCAGTGGGTTCGTGACCATTACCTTAAGGCTATTGAAGCAGCTTTAACCCAAATTGTTGGGTCGCCCTGCGACTTAGTCTTAAAAGTTGCTGAGGCAAGCGAGTCTGAAACACAGCCTCTTTCCCCTTTGGATATCCAGGAAGGTCAGTCCAACTTCCAGACTATTCAGATTCTTGGCGGAATTGCGCAAGACTCTCTCTCAGGATCCAAGGCACCCTACGACAAGCCGGATGTCCGCTATACTTTTGAAAACTTTGTCGTTGGGGCTAGCAACCAATTTGCCTATGCATCGGCTGTGGCTGTGGCGGAGCAGCCAGCGCGGCAGTACAATCCTCTCTTTCTTTATAGTCCCCCGGGTCTCGGCAAGACACACCTGCTCCATGCGATTGGCAATCGTTTAATGGTTCAACATCCCAAAGCACGCGTTGCGTACTTGTCTGCCGAAAAGTTTGTAAACGAGCTTATTGATTCCTTGCAGCACAGAAGAATGTCCCAGTTTCGCGCAAAATACCGCGAAGGTTTCGACATGATTCTGATTGATGATATTCAATTTATTGCCGGGAAAAACACGAGCGAGGAAGAATTTTTTCACACCTTTAATGCTCTTCATAGTTCAAAGCGCCAAATTGTAGTGACTAGTGATCGTCTGCCCAAAGAAATTGAAGGCCTTGAAGAGCGTGTGCGCACTCGTTTCGAATGGGGACTGATTGCCGACATTAGCCCTCCGGAAATTGAAACTCGAATTGCTATTTTAAAGACAAAAGCAGAGCGCGATGACATTTACTTGCCCGATGATGTGGCGACCTTCCTGGCGTCTTATATAAAATCGAATGTGCGTGAACTCGAGGGAATTTTGATCCGTCTGCAGGCGCAAGCCTCTTTATCAGGTGCAGAAATTTCTCTTGAAATGGCCAAGCATGAGTTGAAGACTGCGATTACAGAAGAGGGTTCGCAATTTACGATCGAGTCTATTCAGGGGGCGGTTGCGAAGCACTACCACTTGAAGTTGGCAGATCTAAAATCGACCTCTCGAATCCGTTCGGTCGCTTTGCCCAGGCAGATTGCGATGTACCTGATTCGTAAGTACACCGGGATCGGATTTAAAGAAATTGGCTTATATTTTGGTGGCAAGGATCATACAACGATTCTTCATGCCTGCTCAAAAATAGAGGCAGGAATGGAAGGCGACCCTGAAATTCGGGACGCCGTCGAAGTGATCCAAAATCTCCTATAAATAAAGGAAGGCCTCTAAATTCTTGGGTCACCTTTGATAAACTGAATAAATGTGGTTAGAAAATGGGGAAGGGCCTTGAGTTTATCTAACCAATTGCGCCGGTAGAGTTCGAGAAAAAGCCGAAAAGTTTTGTACTGAAGATCTGTGTAAGGAAACCACCAAAAAGATTTAAACACTGAAAGTTGGGAACGGGGCCGGTGAATATGTCGTGTGTTTACGAATTCGTAGAGGCCAACGTCTGAGTGACTCCGTCCGATGCCGCTATCTTTGACCCCACCCCAAGGAGTTTCTCCAAGCCCAGCTGTGTAAACCACCTCATTGATTGTGACGGTTCCCACTGCAAGCTGTTTGGCGACCTCTTCTCCCATTCGAATATTTCGAGTGATGACGCTCGCTAGTAATCCGTAGGGACTCTCGTTCGCTTTTTGAACTGCCTCAGCGATAGTTTTGAAGGTGGTGACGGCGACGACTGGGCCAAATGTTTCTTCATTATAAACAGCGAGAGTTTCAATTTCACTTCCTGTTACAATCGTGGGCTTCAAGAACCTACGGTCTGAGGTAAATTCCCCGCCGGTCACAAAAGTAGCGTTCTTCGATTTAGCTTCAGAAAGGTGACGATCATAGACCTGCTTTTGTTTTTCGAAGGTCACTGGGCCGAGATCATTTTTTCCCTCAATAGAGGGCGCCATACGGAGGGTTTCGGCTTTGTTTTTAAACTCGCGTAGAAAGGGCTCAGCAATTCTCTCGTGCACTAATATCCGCTCGGTAGATGCGCAGACTTGGCCGGCATTACTAAATCCACCCCAGAGTGCCGCGCTGGTCGCAAAATCTAGGTCGGCATCGGGTAGGACGATCATTGCGTCTTTTCCGCCAAGCTCTAAGTTTACAGGAATGAGATGCTCCGAGGCTGCAGCCATCACCTTTTTCCCGGTCGCGACACTGCCGGTGAAGAAAATTTTTGCTGGACGATTTTTGATTATTTCCACCCCTAGTGCGCCGTCGCCAATCACGGTTTGAAGGACTCCCGGAGGAAGGCCGGCTTCGTTGCAAATCTCCTGAATTTTTAAACCCACCAGAGGGGTGACCTCACTAGGCTTAAAAACCACCGCGTTTCCAGCAATCAGTGCCATCAATATTTCACCGAAGGGGAGCATGAAAGGATAATTCCACGGACTGATGACAGCAACGACACCCAGCGGCCAGTAGTTGAGGTAGCTCATTCGGTGCTTCATTAGGGTCAAAGGAATACGATGGTCTCTCAAAATTTTAGGGCCACGCTTTGCGAAATACCCAAGCATGTCGGCAATCGGAATGATTTCGTTCATAAGCGCTTCTTGACGCGGCTTACCATTTTCTTTGACCAGCTGGTCGACCACGTCTTCAGCTCGATCAATGAGAGTTTCACGAATTTGGAGTAAGACTTGCGCTCTGCGGCGCAGCGGCTGACTAGCCCAAAGCATTTGTGCATGTCGGGCCTTTTTGAAAATCTCTGGGACCTCGTTTAATTCAGTTGAAGGGATATTTTGAAGAACTTCGCCGGTTGCAGGATTCCGAGAGGTAATCATAGGTAAACCATTTCATAACTCGCCCAATCATACAAAAGATTTTAGTTCTTCCGCGCTGCAAGACATAATTCAATAGAATGACCCAATACAAAGCTGAATTGACGGAGAGTGCCTTGGCTGTTTTGCAAGCGCGGTACTTGCAAAAAGAGTCGGGTAGAAAAAGAACGGAATCTGCCGAGGATCTTTTTCGGCGTGTGGCGCAGTTTGTGGCGTCAGTCGAGGGGAAAGAAAGGAAAAGCTGGGAGAAGCGATTCTTCGAAATGATGGTGAGTTTGCGTTTCCTTCCCAATAGTCCAACGCTCATGAATGCAGGAATGAAAGAGGGTCAACTCTCGGCCTGCTTTGTCCTACCCATTGAAGACTCATTGGCGTCGATCTTCGAAGCCTTGAAGAACGCGGCGTTAATTCACCAATCAGGGGGTGGAACGGGGTTTTCTTTTTCAAATTTACGGCCTCGTGGGAGTGAAGTGAATTCAACTCGGGGGGTTGCTTCTGGTCCTGTGTCGTTCATGCGTGTTTTCGATGTTGCGACCGAGACGATCAAGCAAGGAGGCAAACGCCGAGGTGCCAACATGGCGATTTTGCGTGTGGATCATCCGGACGTTTTGGAGTTTATTGATTCTAAAAGGGACCTTAAATCCATTACGAATTTCAATATCTCAGTCGGGATTACCGAAGCCTTCATGCAGGCTCTGCGAGCCAACGAGAATTATTCAATCAGAGTGCCGTCGAGCGGATGGGGGATTGAAAAAAAATCGCGTAGCCTCAATGCCAAGTCTGTTTTTCAAAAACTGGTTCAGGCTGCGTGGGAGTGTGGAGATCCCGGTTTGGTTTTCTTAGATCGCATCAATCTATTTAATCCAACGCCTTTGGTTGGGGAAATCGAGAGCACAAACCCCTGTTCAGAGCAGCCTCTATTGCCGTTCGAAAGTTGTAACCTTGGGTCATTGAATCTTCTTTCCTATCTTGGCGCAAAAGGGTTGGATTGGGTTCAGTTCAGGGAAGATGTTTTTTGTGCAGTTCGGTTCTTAGATAACGTGATTGATTTGAATGCCTACCCGGTAAAAGAGTGCGCAAAAATTACAAAACGGAATCGAAAGGTGGGTTTAGGAATTATGGGTTTTGCGGATCTTTTGCTGGCCCAAGGAATTCCCTATGATTCTTCGAGAGCCTTAGCGTTGGGAACAAAGGTCATGAGCTTTTTGGATCGAACAGCTAAACAAGCCTCAGTCGAACTAGCCACCCATAGGGGCGGGTTCCCCAACTGGAAAGGATCCCTTTGGCAGAGGCTTGGCTATCCCAAAATGAGAAATGCAACCGTCAGCACGGTTGCGCCGACGGGTACGATCAGCCTAATTGCCGGCGTTTCGAGCGGAATCGAGCCTATCTATGCCGGGGTCATTGCTAGAAATGTTTTGTCGGGGAAAAGACTGGTCCAAGTCCATCCTCTGGTCGGCGAGTTGTTGAAAAGAAAGAAACTGCCGGCAAAAGATCTGACGGAAGAGAGTTTACCGAGGCTTCTTGGCGATGCATGGAGCCCAAGTCATAGTCTCTCTGTTCGTGCGCATATTCAGATGCAGGCTGTTTTTCAGCAGTTTTCTGACAGCGCGGTTTCTAAAACTGTGAACCTTCCGGAGGGCGCTACTCCCGAGGATGTGGCGAAGGCTTATTGGATGGCCTATCAGTTGGGCTGCAAAGGGATCACGGTCTATCGAGACAAAAGTAGGCCTACACAGGTTCTAGAGAGGGCCGATCAGGAGGCCGAGACTCCAGATCATTGTCCATCGTGTTGAGCGCTTGATCCCGGCGCAAGCTTCGGGTAGGGTGTGGCAATCCGATTTGGATGTGCGGGCGTAGCTCAGTTGGCTAGAGCGCGAGCTTCCCAAGCTCGAGGTCGAGGGTTCGAGACCCTTCGCCCGCTCCAAAAAGGAGCAAAATAAAAAAAAAGAAAAGGCGCCGGTGGCGCCTTTTGCACATCTGAAGGGGCGAGAAAGTCGGAAGCGTCCGGGTGCCCGCTTGCGGGCGGACGCTGAGACGTGGCTGGAGGTGTTTTGCGAAGCAAAACAACCGGAAGCCGAGACCCTTCGCCCGCTCCACGAAAATGTTCTGACAACTCATTGAAAGCGGTTGGAGATTCGTGCCGTGAACACCCATAAATCACTGTCTAATGGATTTGTAAGTGCTGCTGGTGGTTTAAGTGTCTGCAGAAATTATTTTGGTCTGGACAATGTGTGAGATATTCTTAAAATAATCGAAATGCAAAAAATAACGCAGATTGTTCTCCCTGTTTTAGGCTCGTTGGTAAGCTCTGTCGTATTTGCTCATGGAGCCCTCTATTCGTCCCGGCCGCAAATACAAAACCTGGCGTCGGCTCCCTGCAAGGTGGCAATTCAGGAAATCCCCATTCCTAAAGAGAAGTTTGAGGAAGCCAGAAAGTTTCCAGGTTTTGATGAAAAATCTGCGCAAATAAGACTTGAAACAGTTCCTTGCTGGGGAGCGAATTGGGACCCTAGGGAGGCCGAAAGATTCAAAGCAGGTGTCTTAGAGTTTATCGCCGAGATCTTGGAGTTTTTTCCTGATTATGAATATTTTGTGATGGGTCGCGATGCTGAACCCATTTTCGATGAGGCTGTCGCCTTAACCCACGGGCATCCGAAAGATACGGAACGGTTCCACCTTATCCTGACCTCAAGGACGGTTCTAGAAAAGCCTCATTTTTCTGATTACCTTCGTGGCGCCGGGATGGAAGAAATTATTCAAAAAAAGGGGAGGAGAATTCTCTTTATTGACTATGGGTACGCAGGCACAGCAGCAAAAAAAATCTCCGGATTGTTTCCCAAGTTGGCGTCCGATTTTGATTCTTTTTTTCTTTTTTCCCTGAACCCAAGGATTCCGTTTTCGAGAGTTTTTTGGCACTTTTTTAATCCAAGTATGGAACCCAGCCAGGCCTCGTTAGTTATTGCGCTGGAAGGCATGCCGCCCTATTTTAACAGTGGTGAAGATGTCTTGCACCTAGAGGGTAAGTGGGAAGCTACTTGTTCCTCTGAAAAGGTGGATCTTTCTGATCCCGCTCACACCAACAGACATTTGGCGGAAGATCGAATCAGGGACATAAAGTATTTCTCAGAAGTTTCGGCAAACCGAGAACACTTTGAGGGCCGCAGAAGTGTTTTCAGAAAACTCTATGATCTGGCGAAAAAAGGGGCAACGGGCCCACTCAATGCGCAATTTGCAGAACTAGCAAAGACTGAGCCCGTGTTGGTACCCGCGATAAAGGCCGATTTGTTTGAGATACTAAAAATTACCCAAGCAAACCCAAAACTAGATCTCAACAAGTGACCTCATCTTGTCGCTGAATGAAGGATTTTAATCCGAACTCTTTTTATGGTAGGCCACCGCCATGAAAATAAAAAAAGGCGCTTTAACCTTAACAGTAGCTCTATTTTTCGCACTATTTCCTTTCCACGCATGGGCAGTCCAATGTCAGATTTGTAGTGAAAACATCGATTCAGCAGACCCGGCTGCAACCAGAAATGGAGCGGCCTACTACCACAAGGACTGTTACCTTCCAGCTGGTGGAAAGACTTGGCGGTCGATATCTGAAGAGTTGAAAAACCCGCTGTTAAACGGGCAGAGGTTAGAACAGGTCTTCGCTGAGGCCGCTGCCAGCGGAATGGTCATCACCGAGGAAGCTAGGGCGAAACGAATCCAGGAAGCACATGTGATTTCGATTTTGGAGCGAGCCCGTTTGGTTCCTGTGCATCAATTGGTTCCTTCGGGGTTAGACGACTATCGGTGCGAAGGTGGGTGCTGTTTATTTGGAGCGGCTTTGAGCTGGGCGTGCGGATCTTTTGTTCCGATGATCATCCCCGGTGGAGTTTTCATTGAGCGGAGCGGGTTACGAGAAGAGCACGAGCCAGAAGATGCTGTTATCGCTTTCATTCAAAGCGCTGCTCGGAGACTGAGTAATCCTTGGGCGGCCGACTTTCAAACAGCCTACCTTGACTGGTATTCTGGATGGGCACGTTCAAAATGGAATCCAAGCGAGAAGCGATCGGAAGTCCAAGGCATTTTCTATCTGTTCCCTGTGGATACACTTACCGCAGATCTCTTGGCAGCCCGAGTGCTATTGGCTTATCAAGGGGGATGGTTTCACAGCGACCGGCAATGGTTGGATCATTCTACCTTCACCTCTGATTTTGTGATTCGAGAACTTTTGCGATTGAATCCAGATCAAGGTTTTAGAATTTTAAATGAAACTTTAATAAAAAATGCCGATGAGCTCAGAGGCACGGAAAGAAACATCAGGTAAACAAAACAGCTATTTTTTTAGTCCACCCATTGAATCAACGGCAAAAGCGCCTACTTGTCCTCGAGCATCCATTGGAGTGGCAAACCAAGCACCCAGGATCGCACAAGCCAATTCGGGCGTAAGGAGCCGATTAGAAAGAGCTAGAACATTTGCGTGGTTCCAGGTTCGCGCTCCAGCTGCGGTTTCCGGGTCAGTGCAAAGGGCCGCCCGAATTCCTGAGACCTTATTGGCCGCGATCGCAATTCCAGTCCCTGTCCAACACAGGAAAATCCCTTCCTGGCATTGTCCTTGATAAATGGACAGTGCGGCTTCCTTAGCGACAATCCACCAGGGCTCTTCTTTCTTGGTGATCAGCGAGCCAAAAGGGACGACCTCGTGACGTCTTTTTTGAATTTCAGCCGCAATCAGGTCGTGAATTGGATAAGGTTCATCACTGCAAAGAGCAATTCTCATTCCCCGAAAATAAGGCTGATCGCTGAAATTCTCAATCCTTCGGTAAGGCGAGCGGGAAAATAAAATACCAATTTCGTCCGAAATGGCTATAATCGGGGGCTGAATCTCAACCAAACCGTCTTGGATAGGGTGATTTTTACTGTTTATGGTTAGACCAGTCTCTGCAGTCATTATTGGGCTAAACGAAGAAAAGAACATCGAGCGGTGTTTGGCCTCGCTTTGCTGGGCCGACGAGATTGTCTTTGTCGACGGGGGAAGTCAGGACAGGACCCTGGAGCTTTGTCAGAAGCAAGAGGCTCCCTGGGCTTCTCGAATCCATATTGAGAAACGAGCTTGGGACGGGTTTCGAAATCAGCGCAATTATTCGTTGGATGTCGCCAAAAATGAGTGGGTTCTGGTGGTCGATGCCGACGAATGCTGTACACCTGAACTAGAAAAGAAAATCAAAGATCTGATGAGTCTGCCGGACGGACCGGCACGCAAAGCCTACAAAGTGCGACGGGTGGAGTATTTTCTGGGAAAAGAGATCAAGGGTGGCATTTGGAACCCAAGCTACCAGGACCGCTTTTTTAATCGCAAGGGTGTGCGTTACATCAATAATGTTCATGAGTACCCCAAGTTTGCTTCGGACCCCGACCTAATTCATGAGCCCCTCGAACACTTCCCTGATGTGACTGTCGAGCGCCTGCTCGACAAGATGAATCGCTATACCACGGTTGAGGCGCTGGACCGCGTCGAGCGGGGCGTACGTACCAATTTGTTTCGAATGTTCTTTGCGTTTCCTGCTATGTTTTTAAAGACCTATTTTTACTACGGCGGATATCGTGACGGTGTGCACGGATTTGTGATCTCTCTTTTAGAGGGGG
>JACPOE010000082.1 GCA_016185105.1 Bdellovibrio sp. | reverse complement strand
GTTTCCTGCTTCTCTTCTTGAACCAGACGGCTCTGTTTCTGTTCGAGCCAGGAAGAATAATTTCCTTCCCAAGGAATTCCGTGGCCACGGTCTAGCTCCAAAATCCAGCCTGCAATATTGTCGAGGAAGTACCGATCGTGAGTGACCGCAATGACAGTACCTTCATAGTTTTTTAGGAAGATTTCAAGCCACCCAACGGACTCCGCATCCAAATGGTTGGTCGGTTCATCCAAAAGCAAAATATCTGGTTTTTGTAAAAGCAATCGACAAAGGGCAACACGTCTGCGCTCGCCCCCAGAAAGATTTTTAACGGAGGCCTCGGCCGGAGGAAGACGGAGGGCATCCATAGCAATGTCCAGGGTTCGATCTAGATCCCAGCCATTGGCGTGTTCAATCTTTTCCTGAACATCGGCTTGTTCACCGAGCAGCTTTTCCATCTGATCCGGATCCATGTCTGGATTGGCAAAAAGATGATTGATTTCTTCATAGCGACGCAGCCACTTAACGACGTTACCCATAGCCTCTTGGACATTTTCCCGAACCGTTTTTGAGTCATCCAAGACAGGCTCTTGAGGAAGGTATCCGACACTGATGCCATCCCCGGGACGGGCGTCCCCGTTGAAGTTCTTTTCCACTCCTGCCATGATTTTCAGCAGAGTAGATTTTCCAGATCCGTTCAATCCTAGAACGCCAATTTTGGCGCCATAAAAGAATGAAAGGTAGATATCCCGCAGAACTTGTTTGTTCGGAGGATAGATCTTACCGACTGCCTGCATCGAAAACGCGAATTTTTGTGCCATTCATTTTGTCTATATCCCTTTTTATTTGGTGCCTCAATGTAAAAAGACTGTTCTAACTTTTCAAATAAACGTTTGACATTAATCCTATCGAGCACTACGGTCCAATATGTGGAAAAACAAAAGGCCGCGCTTTCAACAGCCCACTCAAACTTGCTTCAGGCTAATTCCCCTGCTCCTTCTTCGACTGCAGGACGCGGTTTGAGCGTAGCCGCCAAAAGACATCTGATAGGCCAAGCGGTTCGTAAGAATATCCTTAAGCCCTCGGCGAAAGTCGCCTCTCGGATTCGAACTCGTGAAAAACTTATCAAAGCAGCCAAGAATCTTTTTGCCGAAAGGGGATACGATGGGACCTCGGTTAAGGAAATTGCAAAGGCCGCTAAGGTCAACATTAGCCTGATTAGCTATCACTTTGATGGCAAGGAGGGCCTCTACTGTGAGTGTCTCTCTACCATCGGCAACACCCGAGTCCGAAGAACCGAGAGGATTCTGACCCATCCCGCTTCTGTAGAAGAATTTCGAGTTCGTCTGCATCTTTTTGTGGAGGAGATCTTCATCGCCCACCTCGAAGAGCCTGAGGTCTCTAAAATCATTCTCCGTGAGTGTGAGTTGCAAATGCCCTTCACGAAGGAAGTTTTTCGAGCGACTTTTTTGAAAATTTATCAAAACCTTGTAGAATTTTTCAATTACGGCAAGGATCAAGGTTGGATTCGAAATGAAATCGACATCGAAGCAGCTATGGGCCTCTTTTTAGGAGGAATCATCCATTGCGCCCAAAAGGATTGGATGAACGAAATGTTTTTTGGACGAACCATGAAAGATCAAAAATACCGCGAAAAACTGATTGCAAATGCTGTTACACTTTGTTTGGACGGATGCATGACTCTACCAAAACCTGCTTCAAGGAGCTCGCTGTGAAAAGTCTAAGATCATCGTTTTTCTTATGGGTCACGCTCAGCCTGACACCTCTGGTTACCCAAGTTCAAGCGGCGGAAATTCTCTCATTAGACAATTATCTGACTCAGGTGCGCGGCAAGAACACTGGAATCCACGGATCCCAAGCCATAAGCGATGGAGGGCTACTGAGGTCCGAAGAGGGACAGCTACTGCTCGCACCCACAGCATTTATTTCAGCCCAGTTTACACAAGACTCCAGGCTGAATCCGCCAGTTTTTATCCCCTACGACAGCACCACCCTGACGACGCTATCATTCGGAATTTCGAAAATGACCTCGTTCGGCCTCCAAGGTCGGTTGCGCTACGACATGTCCACTTTTGGATATGTAAATCCCGTGATTAGCCCTACTCTGGCGGCATTTGCTGGAGCCATCCCTCTAAATGTTGCGAATGCTTCGCCGGTATTAGAGCTTTCTCAAAGCTTGTGGGGTAACGGCTTCGGAAGATCCACCCGAGCCCAACAGGAACTGCTGGAAGCCAATGCACTCTCCCAAAGTTACGCAGCGAAGTTTCAAGTAAAGACTCAGGTTTTACAGGCGGAAAGAGCCTACTGGCGCCTCGCGTTAGCTCGGCAATCGATTGCAGTTCAATCAGAAGCTTTGGATCGGGCCCAAAAAATCTATGACTGGACAGTGAAACAAGCCAAACTCCACCTCAGAGAAAACTCAGATGTGCTTCAAGCAGAGGCATTGAAGCAATCCCGAGTCCTAGATTTAGCAGTCTCCAAAAATGAAGAAAAATCGGCCGCTCGTGCCTTTAATTCTTCAAGAAATGTGGAGTCCGAAGACGTGCCTGAGAAATTGGCAGAACTCCAACCAACGTCCATCGAAGGCTTATCTCTTCCCACAAAAGCCGAACTTCGAGATGATGTTCGATCCGCAAAAGAAGCATCCCGTGCAGCTATGGCTAACGCTACGGTCAACCAAGAAAAGTCCTCTCCTACGCTGGAACTCTATGCCAGCCTGGCTTTGAACGGTCAGCGCGGCACCACAATTTTCGCTAACCTATCAGATGCTATTTCCAACTCATTTACATTCAATCGACCGACAGAAACGATTGGAGTTCGCTTCGTTGCGCCCCTAGACCTCGGCGTTGTAAGTCGATCCAAGGACGGATGGGCCAAAGAACAGGCTGGAGCGGATCTAACCTACCAACGAAGGCTTTTTGAACAGGAACAGAATTGGAAAGACCTTGCCGCAAATTATTCCAATGCAAAAATTCACCTGGATCTTTCTGTTCAACTCGAATCGATTCAAAAATCAAAACTCAGCAATGAGCGAGAACGCCTTCTTCACGGCCGCGCAACTACCTATCAAGTCTTGCTCTTTGAACAGGATTACCTTCTTTCTCAGCTGACTCGAATTCGGAGTCAGGGAACCGTGCTTAATCTACTTGCAGAGATGAAACTATTTGGAGACAGTTTATGAATCTAGCTGATCTTTCCATTGAAAGACCCACTTTTATTACCTGTGTAGTTCTCGTGATGCTTGCCGTTGGCCTTTTAGCCATGCAGCGGCTAGGCGTAGACTTGTTTCCGGATGTCACGTTTCCAGTGGTCACAGTGACGACCCCTTACCCTGGAGCTGGACCTGCGGAAATTGAGACTCTCGTTTCCAAACCGTTGGAAGACGAAATCAGCACTCTTGCTGGAATCAAGAGACTCACGTCGATCAACTATGAAGGCGTCAGTCGAGTGATTGCCGAGTTCACTTTGGAAACTGACGTTAAGTATGCGGAACAGCAGATTCGCGACCGTGTGGGGGCTACCAAAAATAAACTTCCAAGAGATGTTAAAGAATCCACCATTCGACGAATTGATCCGGCAGATCAACCCATTCTTATTCTTGCTCTGAATGCTGAAGATCTAAGAGACGAACAGATTTTTGATGTTGCCGATCAAATAGTCAGACCTAAGTTGGAGCAAGTCAACCAGGTCGGCTTAGTAGAAATCATTGGAGGTCGAAAAAGACAGATTCATGTCGCCTTGGATCGGAACAAGTTGAAAGCCCATGAGATTTCCGTCCTGGGTGTTGCTGGACGAATTGCTTCGTCAGGTGAAAACGTC
This sequence comes from Bdellovibrio sp., assembly GCA_016185105.1. Lineage (GTDB taxonomy): Bacteria > Bdellovibrionota > UBA1018 > UBA1018 > UBA1018 > JACPOE01. The sequence continues at coordinate 9,040 of JACPOE010000082.1, read as the reverse complement.
CCAAGTGGAAAAATCGATCAGGCCGACAAGGAAACCGTATTTAGATCGATCGGTGAATACCGGAGCGTTGAAGACATTAAACATACCGTCTTAAATTTCTTCGGCAGCGAAGTCCCTACGACTGTGGCCGACGTTGGTCAAGTGATCGATACTACCGAAGACGAAAAATCCCGTGCTTACTTGAATGGGAAAAAAGCAGTTTTCGTTTATGTTTTCCGACAAACAGGATCTAACACCATTGCAGTTGTCGATGCGGTAAAAAAGCAGATCGGCGCCCTGAATGCTACGCTTGCGCGGGAACCAGGCAAGCCCGCTCTGAGCTTAGTAAGAGATGGGAGCGTTTGGATTCACGTTAACGTGGATGATGTTAAAGACTCTATCTTAATGGGGATTGCCCTTGCTGTTTTGGTAGTGTTCTTCTTTTTAGGAAATGGAAGATCCACAATTATTACAGGTCTTGCCCTACCGAACTCGCTCATCGGAGCTTTTGTACTGATGAGCATGGCGGGCTTCACCATTAACATTATGACCCTGCTCGCATTGAGCCTTTCAGTTGGCTTATTAATTGATGACGCGATTGTGGTCCGTGAAAATATCTTTAGACATATTGAGATGGGGAAATCCCCAATTAAAGCGGCAAGGGAAGGTACAGCCGAGGTTCGCCTTGCAGTCATTGCCACGACTCTCACCGTGATTGCAGTATTTGGTCCTGTCGGATTTCTAAAGGGAGTGACCGGCCAGTTTTTCAAACAGTTTGGATTGACCATCTGTTTTGCCATGGCAATCAGTTTATTTGACGCCTTGACGATCGCACCGATGCTTTCCGCCTATTTTGCAGGAATGAGTCATGACAAGGGCAAGAAAACTCTTTGGGATAAGACTATCGGAGTCCCTCTGGCCGCGTTTGATCGATTTCAAACCTGGCTGGAAAACAAGTATGAAAGTACGATTCGCTTCACCCTCAAACGCCCGCTTTTTGTGTTAGGAGCTTCGTTCCTGATTTTCTTGGGAAGCTGTGGAACGGTGAAGTTCATTCCAAAAACATTCCTCCCTCCTCAAGATGCCGGTGAATTCACAGTGGGTTTGGATATGCCCCCTGGCACCAATCTGGAGGCCATGAATGAGGCCGCTAATAAAGTTGATAAGATTATCCGGGAAAACTCGGAAGTCGCGGTCACGGCGCTTTCCGTAGGCGGACAAAATGGCCAAACGGAAGTAGCCGATTTTTATGTCAGACTAATTCCAGCCAAGCAGCGAAAAGCTAACACGATTCAGATCAAAGAACGCATTCGTGAACAGCTGAAGCCCTTGGCCTACTGCAATCCGAAAGTGAAAGACTATGATGCAGTAGGAGGCGGACAAAGACCGTTCAATGTAAATCTGATCGGCCTGGACCAAAAAGAACTGGAACGTGTGGGAGATCTTCTTTTCCAAGAGCTTAAAAAACATCCTGGATTGAAGGATGTTGATACCAGCTTTCGAGCGGGCAAACCTGAGTTTCAGGTTATTGCAGACACCGATCGTTCCAAACGGCTTGGAATTTCCTCTCGTGTTCTAGGAGACGAACTTCGGGCACAGGTCGAGGGAATTGATTCCGCTAAATTCCGTGAAAAAGGACGGGAGTACGATATTCGTGTCAGACTCCAGGACTCCCAACGGGACCTCAAAGCTGGCTTCAATAATACCTATGTACCAAACATCAATAATAACCTTGTCCTTCTTAAGGACGTCGCCAAAGGAACAGAGGCGATGGGTCCAGCGACGATTAACCGCCAAGACCGAGGCCGGCTGATTACAATCTCTGCTGACATTACTCCGGGCGCTGGTTTGGGTGACGTCATGAAAGACACGAGCCAAATTATTGAAGAGAAGATAAAACTCCCATTAGGGATGCGTTATGCTTTTGTGGGGCAGGCAGAAAACTTCAGTGAGCTTGGAAGCAGTGTGATGCTCGCTATGGGATTTGGCCTGTTATTTATTTTCCTGGTATTGGCCAGCCTCTACGAGTCATTTGTTACACCCTTTACCATTATGTTAGCCCTCCCCTTAGCGATTTGCGGATCATTCGTAGCTCTTTGGATTGGACACGAATCGTTGAATATTTTTTCGATGATCGGAACAATCATGCTGTTAGGGGTGGCCTCTAAGAACTCTATCCTGCTCGTCGACTATGCCAACCAGCAGATTCATAAAGGAATGGATCGATCAAATGCACTGATTGCTGCAGGAAAAGCAAGGTTGCGTCCGATCTTAATGACCACGATGGCACTGATTGCTGGAACAATGCCCGTTGCTCTTGGTCTAAATGAAGCATCGAGACAACGGACCAGCATGGGGGTTTCTATTATTGGCGGTTTGATCAGCTCAACGCTTCTCACCCTGATTGTAGTACCTGCCGCATTTTCCTTCATTGATCGCTTCCGAATTTGGAGCAATACGACTCTGAAAAATATCTTCACTGCCAAAAAAGGTAGCGCAGAGCACGCCGTAGATGCATCTGCGGCCTCTCAGTTTGCTAGTGAAAATGGGAGATCGAAGAACAATCCCTTGGGATAGGACGGCCTTTCGAAGTACTAAACGGAAACGACTTCCGTAACTTCAGGAATTGCCTCGCGCAGACGGGTTTCAATTCCCATCTTCAGAGTCGCGGTAGAACTTGGGCAACCACTGCAAGCCCCCTGGAGGAAGAGATAGACGATTCCGTCTTCAAATTTTTCAAAGGTAATATCGCCACCGTCCATAGCAACGGCGGGACGAATTTCCTGATCGAGGATTTGGCGGATTTTATTTTCAATCTCAGAATCGCCGCCCTTATGCTCTTCTGATTCAACAGAAGCATTTACCACAGGAAGGGACTCCGTAAGATGATCATGAATAGTAGAAGAAGTCTTTTTATGAACTACGTCCCAGTCGCCATCTTCGGTTTTGGTAACTGTGACAAAATTCTTACCGATCATGACGCCACAAATTCCAGGAACATCAAAAAGCTTTTCAGCTAGGGGTGAACGACTCTGTGCATCAGTCTTAGTCAAAAAGCTAATCGCACCCTTGGAAAGGAGTTCCCGATTCACAGAATATTTCAAGGTGTTTGGGTTCGGGGTAAACTCGAGAGAAACGTAAACATCACCCTGCGTTGATTGATTTTGTGTCGACATGTAAATTCCAGCCTTTTCTTGTTTGTGGCACTACTATTATTATAACACAGTGAAACCGTCCAGAACTAACATCGGGGGAAAATTCCAATGGAAGGTCAAATAGCTAACATTTTGTTTTATAAGCCATTTTTAAGAATCTGTGCCACCTCGGACCGTAAAGCAAAGACCGGCATTGTGCTCGTCGGGCTAACCGTTCTAGGGGCTCTGTTTAGTTTTCCCCCAGTCTGGGCCTCTCCGACCCCAGCTCCAGAAGCCAAGACTTCCTCTGCCCAGGTGCCCTTGGAAGGGATCCTTTTTGATCGAGTCGAGGACACCACCGTCTATTTCAAAACTCAAGCAGGTTCAGGAGATTCTTCCCCAGAAGTCCGTCCCATGAAAACCCAGATTTCCGACCTGTTTTACTTGGGCCAAATTTCACCAGAAAAAGGATCACCCTATTTTCTAATGACTGGCCGGCCCTGTACAGATTGTATGGATGACAAAACGGTCTATGCGTTACGTCCGGGGACCGTGAAGCCATCCTCATTTGTTTTTCCTGGAAAAATCCTGGACCCAAAAAATCGATCCCTGCTTTTTGAATCACGTGCTTTTTTTGGAAAGTGTTTGCGCGGAAAAGGCGACGTCTATGTAGTTTTCCAGAAAGAACGTGTCGATAAGAAAAAACAACTGCAAGCCAGTGTCTATGTCGCCGAGGCCAAGACCGATTCCCTTTCAGAAAGCCTTTTGGAGCGTCATTTGCCGAGCCTACAACACACGCTTCGGCAGGTAAAAAAGAAAAGCTGCAAAGAAATCCCGGGAAGAAACCGTCTGATGCTAAACAAACCTTTGGACCTGAATCCAAAAAATCGCGACTCTGACGACGATGATCGGAATGAGGACGATACAGAAGAAAAACCGAGTGTTTCGGAGACGCCTTAGCTCAGTTTTTTTCGAGCCGCTGATAAAGACTTATGCTATTTCGTTCGTATCATGGCAAAAATCAGAAAAATTCATGCGCGCGAAGTTCTGGACTCCCGAGGGTTTCCTACCGTAGAAGTCGAAGTCACAGTAGATTCTAAAAAGGAATCTTTTGGATCATCCCAAGAGACGGTAACCGCAAGTGCAATGGTTCCCTCTGGGGCTTCCACCGGCGAAGGCGAAGCTCTGGAATTACGCGACGGGGATCGCAAACGATTCCTAGGAAAAGGCGTATTAAATGCGGTTCGCAATGTTCATGAAAAAATTGCTCCCGCTTTGCTTGAACGCGATTTTGCTCTTCCCGTGCACTTAGATGACGCCATGCGCGACCTGGACGGCACACCCAATAAATCCAAGCTGGGCGCAAATGCTATTTTGGCTGTCAGTATGGCTTTTGTAAAAGCTGCGGCTCTCGCAAAAGGAACCACCACCGACCAATATTTAGCTTCTATTTATGGTGGAACTGGCACCCTCTTACCTGTTCCGCTGATGAATATTTTAAATGGGGGCAAACACGCCGACAATGGCCTGGCCATCCAAGAGTTTATGATTGTGCCTGCGGGCTTTGAAAAGTTTTCTGAAGCCCTCAGAGCCGGTGTAGAGGTCTTTCACAGACTACGTAAAATTTTACACGATAAGGGACTGAGCACTGGAGTCGGCGACGAAGGAGGCTTTGCTCCCGCAATTTCCGAGGATAAACCTCATGAGCAGGCTCTCACCTTCATCCTACAAGCTATTTCTGACGCAGGCTATAAACCTGGCAAAGAAATTTTCCTAGCCTTGGATTGCGCAGCCAGTGAGTTTGGCAATCCAGAGGGGGGTTACCTCTTTGAAGGAAAACGTTTATCATCTAACGAGATGGTTGCCTTTTATTCGGACTGGCTTCAACAGTTTCCAATCATCTCTATTGAAGACGGCTTATCTGAACATGATTGGGCTGGCTGGCAATTTTTGACCGAAAAACTTGGCAGTCAGTGTCAGCTGGTTGGAGACGATATTTTTGTGACCAATCCGATTTTTTTGAAAAATGGAATCGAGCGGAAAGTGGCCAATTCGATCCTAATCAAACTCAATCAGATTGGAACCGTCACTGAAACCTTGGAAACAATGAAGATGGCGGCTCAGGCTGGTTACAACCGCATTGCATCTCACCGAAGTGGTGAGACTGAAGATTCCTTTATTGCGGATCTTGCCGTGGCAACAGACTGCGGCCAAATTAAGACGGGCTCGGCATCACGCTCTGATCGGTTGGCTAAGTACAATCAACTTTTAAGACTGGAAGAGAGACTTGGAGACCGTGCACGATTTGCCGGAATCCGAGCTTTCTACAGAGCTGGGAAATTTAATTGAGACTTCAACTCACCTCTCCGGACAGAATTTGGATTGCCCTTTTTTGCACCTGGCTTTTCATTCTGTCCGGCACGGTGTCCCCCTTCTTTGGGTCACCAGGAGCATGGCAGGCTCTTAGGCTCATGGACCTCCTCAACACTAGAAACGAAAAGCTGGGGCAGCTAAGAAACGAAATCGGGCGTCTTCAGACCCAGGTTTCTGCTCTGGAACAAAGCCGCTATGCCCAGGAAAGAGAAATTCGGCGGGTTCTTGGATACGCTGCACCAGACGAACTCATTTTTGACTTCTCCGCAGAATAAGGCCCTACCGGCAGACCTTTGACACCTTCGATTTTTCCGGAGAGAATTAGCTTTGGAAGCATCGAAGGACTGACCTTGCAAAATTTCCACCGTAGTACTCAATTCGCAGACTCTCTAGCGCTGTGCGCGTACCGAGAGTCTTTCCCTGGCACCCGGCGTTTCACCGCCCAGGGCCTCAGGACCTGGGCACTTACCAACCACAATCAAGGAGGAAGGCGTTTCATGGCTTTTGGCAAAGTGAAATGGTTCAATAACTCGAAAGGTTTTGGATTTATCGAAAGAAAGGATGGCGGCGAAATTTTTGTGCACTGGACCGCAATTCGAAAAGATGGCTACAAAACCCTAGCACCAGGCCAAGAGGTTCGTTTTGACATTTACGAAGGTCAGAAAGGCCCGGTTGCTCAGAACGTAACCGGCCGCGATTAGATACCGATTCTAGTATTTTAAAAAAAAGGCCCCGACCCGCAAAAATGCCTTAAACCAGCGAGTCGGGGCTTGAAACCATTACTTCACGGTAATTTTTTCAATCCCAACCCACTGACCGAAAAATTTTCTCCCTTTGAAGAACATCGTTGTGAATTCACGACGCCCGCCTTGATCATTTACCATGACAGACCAACGATCGCCTGTTCTGACAAGTTCGAACTGAAGGGTTTCGTACTTATTGGTCACTCCATTTGATAAATAGATCAGGTCTAACAGCCCCCCATGGTTGGCGTCGAGCTTTTCACCTTTCAACTTAAGGACGTCACGACCACTCGCCTTAACCAAAACTACTCCCCCTTTTACTTGCTCGAGGGTGAAATCAGCGCGGGTGCCGTTACTGAGGTAATAGCGCATAGCCAAAATAGCATGGTCCGAGTTAACTTCCATTTTGAAATCGGAATGACCTTCGGCCATATCTGTGGTGACGCGAGCCAGCTGAATTTCTTCGTTCTGGGTACTTTCGCTCGGTATTACAATTCCAGCAAACGGTTGTTCCAACTGGTTGAATAGAGAAAGATCAAAGTTCGCTGCAAAACCCTCGTGTGCACTCAACCCAAAACCACAGGCCAGCGCCAAAACACCGATAGTCTTACCGATGGACGAAAAGAGTCCGCATGACTTTTCTGAAGAAAGAAGTTCCATTTTTCCCCCTTAAAAAAATTAATTTATATTTAAAAAATATAATTCGATCCCACATCATCCACACAGAATTGGATGCGGTCACGCTTTTTTTTAGATTTTATTCAGGACCGTGGTTGTAAAAACACAAGAAAATATGCATCTCTGCAATGCAGCTAAGGATCGGTCGATTGGGGCTTCAAAAAAGACATTTCATTCAGAATAGAGCTGAACTCATTACTACGCACAGCATTAAACACTCGCTAAATTAGGGGACTACCCTACCTTTACAAAACGCAACAATCTTAGCGGTCACTTCCTGCGAAAGCTCAACCAGTCGGGCCGATTTTGAGCCTTTTTGACCAGGACTGATTTTGTAGCTCGTCACGTCGGGACACTTTTTAAATGGGGGGAAGATTCTATCCCACACCGAACTCTTCAGAATATCTTCCGCGGTATCTATGACTGCTTGCTCTTCTATGCTGCCGGCTTCGTACTCATTTAACGCAACCTCAAGAGGGACAAAATAGCCAGTCGCCCGATCTGGGAGTGCAGCCATCCGAATCCGATGAATGTAAATTCGCGTCTGGACTTCGGGATGACGTTTAGCGAAATCAGTCAGAGTAACAGGGTCAGCCTCGGCATCATCACCAATAAGAATAAAGTTCTTATATTTCAAGGCCAACTTTTCCAGCTCCTCTGCTTTGAAACGTGGAGTGGGCTTGGGACGCCACCAGTTGCTCAATAACAGATCTCCCTCTGGGAACTTGTCATTTTTAAACAGAAGCTGAACGAGATTACTTTTTTGTCCCTGGGGTGATCCACTGAGATAGGCTATTTTTTCAGAGTTCTTTGCAAGACCCTGATAAAGGCTGGGTGTCCCAATGAATGTCGTATTTCCTCGTAAGTAACGAAGAGCCAGATCCGTCCAGTCTAAGACATTGGTAACCTTGATCGTGTCATCGATGTCGCTGACTAAAGCAAAATGATTCTGAAAAGGAATTTCGGCTGCGGCTGACTCAGCCGCCGGGAGCTCAGTCGGTAAAATGGGACCTTCATCCCCATCTCCGGCGAATGCGCTGGCTGTACTTCCTAAAACAAAGGCGGCGATCCCAGTAAAGAGAGTTTGGGTGAGGACCCGAACGAAAGAGTGTCGAGGTGCATGGCCCCGAACGATTTTTAGAGTCGAACAAAACCAGTCCCCTGCCCTCATTTTTTGTAGAACTTTCACAGCATTCCCCCTGAACTCCGATTGCCACAGATTTCAGGACTTGAAAAGCATCTAAAATCCTTCATGATTAAACAGAGCAGCATGTCTTACAGATTTTCGCTTAGAGTCATTTGTATAAACTCAGTTTAATAACGAGGAGGCCCCGGTGATTCAGAACATCAGACCCCAAAAAAAACGAAACTCGGTTTTCTTACTGATGGTCATTTCTTTTTCCACCTTGTTGGCCTCGCCCTCTAAGGCAGACATATTTAAAATCAACCTCGAACCGATTATCGGATACGAACAGGTACAAGTCGTCCTGCCAACCCCCCATTCGACCAGTCGATTGATCTACGGAGCCTCGGCTACCTTCGGAGTTCTTTTACTTTCAGGCGAGCTGCAGTACACCCATGGAACTAGCTCAGAGTCCTACCCTACTCTTGGACTCACTCAAACTGATGTGGGCGATCGCGCACGAGGCGGGATTCGATCTGGATTTCGCCTAGGCCCCCTACTCACGCTTTTTGTAAGGGGTGGGGTTGAAGCCTATCAGGAAAGAATCGATCAGACTCTTAACGGCGTGACCACAACGACAATCATTCCAATTACGATTTCCCCTTACGTCGGCGCAGGAGCACGTGCCTCCTTAGGTGGGAAACTTTATGCAACTGCGGACGTCGTTGCCACAATCGTAAATATCAATGACTTAACCCAAAACCGGTACACAGCCAGTGCCGGGGTGGGAGTTCAGCTCCCCTGAGCAACTCGATGGATTGCTAAATTCAGAGAATTTAAAAAACGATTCAATTTTTCTGAAGAGTCCGCGCCTTGGGAGAGTTGATCCATAAACCCTTTGGACATCTCTAGCTGCAATCCCCTTTCACATCGGTTCACGACGTTATTTGGATGGGTGCCGGAAATCTTTTCGCAATGCTCGTCGTTCCAGCCCTGACCATCTTCATTTG
>JACPOE010000081.1 GCA_016185105.1 Bdellovibrio sp. | reverse complement strand
AGTCTTAAGAAGAAAACATCAGATTGAGGAACTTCGCCGAGAGGCTGGAGTTTCTGACTCGGCTCTGGCAGAAGCCAAAAACCAGCTCGAACTGGCCGAACAAAAGCTCGAAGCAACGCAAGCTGCGATTTACACAATTCAAAATGAAACCCAAACTTTGGAAATTGAAGCAGCCGCATTGAAACGCGATATTCATCAAACCGAGCGCGCTCAACAAGAGGCACTCGCCTTGGAACAACGTCTTCAAAGGGAATTTGAACAGATTAGTTCAGACGCCGAAAGAGCTTTAACTGAAAAGCAGACCATCGACTCCGAACTGGAAGAATTGAGAAATCAACAAACAGATTTAGAGTCTTCCACTTTACAAGCGCAGTCGTCTCTTTCTGAAAAAGATGCTGCTCTCAAGGCCCAAGAAGAAACCCTTCAACAGATTAAGATTCAACAAGCTTCCCTGCAGGAGCGTGCACAAAGTTTAAAGCGCGAATATGATGCAGCAAAGTCTTTGATCCAGGATCGATCAAGACGGCTCCAGGAAATTTTGAGGACCTTAGATCGTGCTAGCCACGAGAAGGAACAGTTCGCAGGGGATGAGGGACAGCTTGCAGAAAAGATTGAAAGCCTAACGCTCAATCTGCATTCGGCCCGAGAAAAACTTTCTGAAATAAAAGATCGAATTGAGCAGAGCAACGCCCGTGTAGACGAGGCGATGGAGAAAATTAAAAATCTTCATAAATCCGGTGATCAGAAAACAACCGAATCCACTCAAGTCGCCTTAGAGATTGAAAAACTATCCGGGGAAATTTCTCACCTAACCCTCAATTTGGAAGAGAAATATGGAGCAGGCTGTTTAGACCAGGCTACCTCTGAACCCGAGCAACAGGAGTTGGGAAGCGTGATCACGCCGACCGTCGAAATTTCTGCTGAAGAAGAGCATGCGCTTGGAGAAGAAGTAGAAAAATTGCGTGAACGAATTCGCCGACTCGGTGAAGTGAATGTGATGGCGATTGAAGAATTTGAAATTCTAAAAAAACGCCACGATCACCTGCTCACTGAAAAGTCAGACCTTGTGAAATCTCTTGAAAACCTGCAGCAAGCGATTGAACACATCAACACCACGTCTGAAGAGCGATTCCGAAAAGCTTTTGAGGCGATTGCAGATCGCTTCACCCGGTTGTTTCCAATTATCTTTGGAGGCGGTCAAGCGAAGTTATCCTTAACCTATCCCGAGGGGTCGACCGATATATTGGAAGCCGGTGTCGACATTCTAGCCCAGCCGCCAGGAAAAAAGATTGTAAACATTACTTTGCTTTCGGGGGGAGAAAAGGCGTTGACCGCCGTTTCCTTGATTTTTGCAATCTTCATGGTGAAGCCTTCTCCATTCTGCGTTCTGGATGAAGTTGATGCTCCGCTGGATGATGCCAATATTGGAAAATTCAATGCACTCCTTAGAGAAATGTCTGCTAGAAGCCAATTCATCCTAATTACGCACAATAAAAAAACCATGGAGCTGAACGACACGCTGTATGGTGTTACCATGGAGGAACCGGGTGTCTCAAAAATGGTTTCAATCGAAATGCACTAATTTTTATCAATCTCAGTTGAGAAAAAAACCTCTCGCTGGCGTGATTCGGTGGTCACTTTTTCTGGGCGCCGTTTCTGGCTTCCAGGCTCAGGCTGCGGTAGTCAACGTTCCCCCGTTGCTTCAAAAGATCGAAAAGAAATACGCCCAAGCAAATACTCTCAGCGCTGAATTTTCTCAGCTGACTGAAGACGTAGTCTTGATGAAGAAAAAGCAGAGTACAGGAAAAATATTTATTAAACGTCCATCCAAAGTACGTTGGGAAACGCTCACTCCCGATCGAAATTTGCTGGTCAGTGACGGTACTCGATTTTGGTATTACACCCCCCCTTTTGACGAAGGGGAACGCGGCCAGGTGATTGAACGCAAAACATCCAACGTTCAGTCCCGTCTCGCTAACTCGCTTCTTTCCGGTGCTTTTTCTATAAACCGGGACATGACGATCCGCCAGAAATCGCCGACCACCTTCATCCTCATCCCCAAAGCTGGCACAGCGGGCACCGTTTTACAGGCTACGGTTGAAACAGACCCCAAGGGTGAGCTGATCCAGAAAGTGACACTCAATCACCGGGGTGGGAATAAGGCCGAGATATCATTATCGAAAATTCAGTTGGGGCCTCAGTTGGAGGATGGTTTTTTTATCTTCGCCTCGCCCCCAAACACAGACCGCGTTGTAGACGGGGGCTAATGCCAAGCTCTGCCGCAAAACCCTGAAATGCCTTGATCTTAACCGACTAATTCTGTATAGATTCAGTCCATAAATAACCCTTAAAAAGGAAGAAAAATGCCCTCTTTTGACATTTCCTCCGAGATGAACTGGCAAGAATTGGACAATGCAATCAACCAAAGCTTAAAGGAGCTGGGGCAGCGCTTCGACTTTAAAGGGGTTAAGTGCGAAATCAAATTGGAACAAAAGGAAAAAACCCTCACCCTCTGGTGCAGCGAAGAAGGGAAGCTTGAAGCGATGAACGACATCCTTCAATCCAAGCTAGTGAAAAGAGGGATCTCTTTGCTTTCATTTGAATACAAAGAGATTGAACCTGCTTTCGGGAGTAGCGTTCGTCAAAAGGTTCTAGTCCAAGCTGGAATTTCCAAGGACAAAGCTAAAGAAATTATGGCGCTGATTCGCGAAAGTAAAATCCGGGTTCAAGCCCAGATTCAGGACGAACAAGTTCGAGTTACAGGTAAGAACCGAGATGACCTGCAAGAAACTATTTCTCTTTTGAAAGAGAATCAGCAAAAAGTTCAGGTTTCAATGCAGTTCGGAAATTTTAGGAATTAATATGTCAGAGAAGTCGCCTGTTTATTTTGTTAGCTTAGGTTGCCCTAAAAATTTAGTGGACTCTCAGGTCATGCTGGGACTTCTTGAAAAAGATCGTTATTCTATAACAAATGAGCCTAACGACGCCGAAGTCATTATTGTAAATACTTGTTCGTTCATTCAGGCTTCTAAGGAAGAATCCATTGAAACCATTTTAGAAATGGCTCAGCTGAAAGAGTCGGCCAAGTGTAAAGTTTTGGTGGCCTCTGGATGTTTGTCCCAACGGTATTCTAAAGATCTTGAAAAAGAGATGCCTGAAGTTGATCTCTTCATTGGAACGGGCCAGTATCATCGTATCACTGAGCTTTTAAACCATCATGGCGAAGCCCTCCGCGTTGGTGCTGCTCTTCCCCAACGTTCGTATGTAGATCAACCAGCCTTTATTCATACCGAAAAAGATCCCAGAACACACACTGGACCGACTTATTCAGCTTTCTTGAAACTTTCTGAAGGATGCAATCGACGCTGTGCTTTTTGTATCATTCCTGCTTTGCGTGGGAATGTACGGTCGAGAACAATCGAGTCCTTAGTCACTGAAGCTCGAGAAATGGCGTCCCGTGGCGTTCGCGAGTTAAATTTGGTAGCGCAAGACCTCACCGAATATGGAATGGAGTGGAAGTACAAAGAACGTCTCGAAACGTTGCTACCCGAACTCTGTAAGGTGGAAGGGATTGATTGGATTCGTCTGCATTATGTCTACCCTGACCAGTTCTCAGACGAACTTGTAGCAATTATCGCTCGCGAGCCCAAAATTGTGAAATACCTGGACATGCCGATTCAACACACGAACGACCGAGTGTTGAAGAGTATGAATCGAAGACTTACAAAAGCTAAACTTTTTGATCTGATGAGCAAGTTAAGAACCCAGATTCCCGGGATCGTTTTCCGAACTTCAATCATTGTCGGTTTCCCTGGAGAAAAAGAAGAAGATTTTGAGGAACTTTGCACTGACCTAGTTCGATTGAATATCGAACATGTCGGGGTATTTAGATACTCAAAAGAAGAAGGTACGAAAGCCGCAGAAATGGCAGAGCAAGTTCATCCTGGCACAAAGCGAAGAAGAGCCAAAAAACTGATTGCTCTACTCCAAGAGCAAAGCCTCAAAAATCACGAATCCTATGTCGGCAAGAGTGTTCAGGTCCTGATCGAAGGCCCAAGTCCAGAAACGGAATTTTTGATTCAGGGAAGAATGCCGACTCAAGCCCAAGAAATCGATGGACACGTTCTGCTCAATGACCTGGGAGATCTCGACCTTTCCCTCAACCCAGGCGATCTAGTTGAAGCTGTCATCACAGAAGCTTTGCCGCACGATTTGGTAGGAAAAGTCACCCGAGTTCTTTCACCTGCGAGACTTAATCCAAATGCAGGATTAAAAACTCAAATTCCGATAGTGCAGAACCTCATCGGAAATCGAAATGGATCTGCACAAATTACTCACTGAGTCTGCTCATAAAAATGGAATTTCTATTTGCGGGTCAGTCGATCTGGACCTTGCCCAAAGAGATGGAATTTTTCTTGAGCATCTCGGGCGCTACGATCAGTGGCTAGCTGCGGGGTATGCCGCCGAAATGGGCTACCTCCATCGTGGCAGAGACCGCCGCGCAAACCCGAAAGAAGTTTTCGCAGAGACTCAGAGTATTTTCTGTGTCGCCGTTCCTTATTCTGCGGCTCCTGCTGGCGCATTGAACATCGAAACAGGCCCGAGGTATGCGCGCTACATTCAGGGGACCGACTACCATGAGACCATTTCGAACAGGATTGATAAAATTCTCAACGATGTCAGCGCCGAATGGAATGTTAGGAACCCCGATAAGATACTAAAATGGAAAACAGCCGTGGATAGCAGCGCGATTTTGGAACGAACTTGGGCCTACTTGGCAGGCTTAGGATGGATCGGAAAGAATACACTTCTGATTCACCCAAAATACGGGAGTTTCCTTCTGATCGGCGTGGCTCTTTTGAACCAGAAAACACAGAGGGGTCCGACGCCCATGCCCAGCTTTTGTGGGCCCTGTACACGATGTATTCAGGGCTGCCCCACTTCAGCTCTAAAATCGCTTGGTTTAGATTCGAATAACTGCATCAGCTATTGGACCTTGGAAAAAAGGACTGCGTTTGAAGATTCCCAACGACAGAAAACTGGAACTTGGATTGCGGGCTGTGACCTCTGCCAGGAAGCTTGTCCCTTCAACTGGAAATCAATGAAAAATCAGCGCATCGTCCAGAACTCACCCACACCTCCAGATGCAACTCAGTTTCAAGTTTGGGCTGACTTGTTGGAAGAAAAGTCCCAAGACTACCGTCTGAGAGTTAAAAACAGTGCCCTAAGCCGTGTTAAACCTCAAATGTTTAGCAGAAATTTAGCAGTCACGCTAAGCCATTCCGTTCCTCAACTCGACCCTGAAACTCTAAAGAGACTTCTCCCGAAAATTCAAGATCGCATGATCAACGAAACGGACCCGATTGCAAAAAAAGAATGGGAGAAGTGTTGGGCGGCTACCATTGGCCAATTCGCAGACCAAAAATCCCAATAGGAGCCACATCCACGTTTCCAAATCGCAGCGTGATCGTCCTATGTTTTATTGTAGCATTATTGACCAGGTGATACAGACCGGGCTTCCTCACCCAGACTACTGATTTGCCAGTTTCATCCATGGTAATGTCTTGGCCGGCCATCGATTCAAAAAGTGGGAGCCCGCCTGCCTCAACAATAACTATAGGATGGTCACTGGAGGTAGAAAGAGACTCGGCAACCATCGCCACCATTCCTCCCGTAGCATAAAAGGTAATTGTAGCATTTGGATCCGAGGTAGAAAGTTTCTCCGCATCCCGCGTCCACTTGCCGGTCACAAAGAGTTCCTCCTCATGGAGGATGTCTCCGGGAACCCGGCTGGTCTCAAAATTTCCTTTTTGAATTCCTGGACTGTCTGGCACCTCGCGAAAAATCCCTTCTGGAAATTGAAACGAAGTTCCAAGCTTGGGTTTAGTTCCGAACTCAACCCGAAGAACGTCAAAAACCATTTTTTGTTTAGTCTGATAAATCGCGGACAAAGGTAGACCAGGTTCTTTGATTCTCAGGAACTTTTGGATTAGAATCTCGGTTTGTTCAACCCAATCGCCTTCATTAAATTCTAAATATTTCTTGTTCTGATGAATAAGGATAATTTTTGGTGGAATTTTTACCCCGAACGCTGGAGCAAGAGCCTGCTCGACATCAATAGCTACCGTAAGATCAGCCTGAAGATCCTCGACAAATTTCTGGGCTAGCTCGACCTTCATTAGATATTTATAGGTAGCAGTGACCAGCAGAAGAAAGTTCAGGCCCAATTCAGAGTAACGTTTGTGCCACTCTTTCGCGTAAAGGATTGCGCCCTCACCGGAATACTGAGTTGGATCGATAATCAAGATCAGCCAAGGATCTTTCGAAAAATCGGGATTCAATGGAAATACCGAATAATTCCCATTTGCGTAAACTCCGGCAATTTGGGGACTCTTTCCAAACCAAAATGGAGCCAACTCCTTGCGAGCCATTTCAACTGCCTCTTCCAAAGTCAGGTCCTTTTCCTTTGGTTTCCAAATCATTCGTGATGTGTCCCCTCTGGATAGTTTCTCTTCATCAAGCTAACAAGAAGAGCCCCAACTGCGACCACTCCTGCTCCGTACAAAGTCGTGTGAAGCGCTGATACAAAATTTCCAGTCACTGCAAATCGCCAGGTAAAAAGCGAAGTCCCAATGCTAGTGCCTAGAATGAGCCCAAGATTACGAATGGTGGCAAGAACCGCAGAGGCTACACCCAATTTATTTATAGGAACTGCTCCCATAATTGCGCTGTTATTTGGAGACTGAAAGAGTCCGGTGGCTAAGCCCACGCTGCACAATCCCAGAATCAACCCCGCCTCGCCGGTTTGTTCATGGACTCCAGCACCGAAGGCTCCGGCCATAATAAAAAGTGAAATGACCCCTACACCTGTTCCCAGAACACTTAGCACCTGACTCCCGAATCGATCGCTAAGACGTCCAGCAATGGGCGCGGTTACGAATATCGTGAGGGGGATAGCTGTCATAAAACCGCCCGCTCTCTGTGCCGTAAAATGGTGCACTTCTTCGAGAAAAAACGGCATTAGGACGGTCACAGCGGAAAAAGCCACGAAAATGAGAAACCCAGCCAGGTTAGCAACCCAAAAAGTCCGATTTCGGACGAGGCCAGCATCAAAGAGCGGCGCTTTTACTTCTTTCTCGACACGGTTAAACACTAAAATAAGTAGAAAGATTCCAGCCCCAAGTAGCCACCGAGAAATTGGGCGAGGATTTCCACCTGAAAAGGAAACCTTCGGGGGATCAAAGAAAACCATCAGCAAAAGCAGAAGCAACGATTGAATAAAAGCTCCCGCCCAATCAAACCCCTGGGCGAGTTTGTTTTTCCCTTCGCGCCGCACAAAATAGTGCACCAGAACAATTCCAAGAGTTCCAATCGGAATGTTGACCCAAAAAATACTTCTCCAGCCGAAGTGTCCAATCAGAAACCCACCCACGCTAGGCCCAGACATCAATCCGGCGCTGACAACCATAGCAAGGGTTCCCAAAGCTGCACCGCGTTCTCGGGGAGAAAAGGTGGAGGTAATAATTGCCGGGCCATTTGCCATCAGCATGGAAGCCCCTAATGCCTGGACAATTCGAAAAACAACAAGCCAACCCAAGTGAGGGGCCAAACCGCAGAGCGCCGACCCAAGAATAAAAATAAAGTAACCACTTTGAAAAACAGGCTTTCTGCCCTTTTCGTCTGAAAGACGTCCCAAAGGCAGTAAACTGCACGTAATTACAAGAAGATATACAATGACCACCCACTTGACCCTGTACAAATCCGGCCCCAATTCTTTCGTTAGGGTGGGTAGAGCGATGTTCACGATACTCGAATCCAGTGTGGCCATGAAGGTCCCGCATGCAACGGATGCAAGTACCCACCATTTTGGGGTCATCCTTACACTTTAACAATTCGTGCGGGCGTGTTCAATATTATCGGATTAGGAAACTCAAATTCCGTGATATAGAAGGCCCCATGCAATCAAAAGAACTCCAAACCCTGTCGGACGAGCTTAGAACGTGGATTATTGACATGTTAGCTGAGGCTAAGTCAGGTCACCCAGGAGGGTCCCTCTCGGCCATCGATGTGGTGACCGCCCTTTGGTTCAAAGAAATGCGCGGCATCAAATCCGGTGGTGTCACCGACCCGGAGCGAGACCATTTCATCCTCTCTAAGGGTCATGCCGTCCCAGCCTTGTACGCAGTGCTGGCGAAAAAAGGGTTCATCCAGCAGGCTGAGCTAAAAACGCTCCGAAAAACTGGCAGCCGGCTTCAAGGTCACCCTGACCGAGTCCGAATGCCGATTGTTGAAGCTTCCACGGGAAGTTTGGGCCAGGGACTCTCAGGCGGAGAAATGGCGGGCCTTCGGTTGGGAAGTCATCTCTATCAATGGGCACAATATGGATGAGATTGTCGGAGCCCTTGCAAAAGCAAGAAGCCTCCAAGAGTCTGGAAGCACTAAGCCTTGCTTTATTGTCGCTGAAACAGTGAAAGGCAAAGGCGTCTCTTTTATGGAAAACAAAATTAGCTGGCACGGTGTGGCCCCCACATCTGAGGAAGCCAGAAAAGCCATCGACGAAATTTTGGGCGGAGGTAAGAAAAATGGGTAAAGCAACACGCCAGGCTTTTGGTGAATCCTTAGCACGCCTCGGAGAATCCCATCCTGAGATCGTTGTTTTTGACGCAGATCTGTCAAAGTCAACTAAGTCTGAAATTTTCGCAAAGAAATTTCCAAAACGCTTCTTTGAAATGGGCATTGCCGAAGCCAATATGATCGGCACTGCGGCTGGAATCTCCTTCACTGGGAAATTGCCGTTCCTGTGTAGCTTTGGCTGCTTCCTTACGGGTAGGTACGACACCATCCGCCTCAGCGCCGCCTATGCCCAGGCCAATATTCGATTGGTGGGAACGCACGCCGGAGTAGGAATTGGCGACGATGGTCACAGCCAGATGGGACTAGAAGACATCTCCCTGATGAGAGCGCTGCCCACAATGGGCGTCTTCCAGCCTATGGATGCAGTTGAGACAGAACACGTCATGAATTACCTAGTAACCCAGTGGAAAGGCCCTGCTTATCTGCGCTTAACTCGACAGAACCTTCCAGACCTGTACCCTGCCGGAGCTGCGTTTAAACCTGGCAAGCTTATGGCGATTCGAGACTCAGGTTCTTCTTCTCGTCAGGCAATTTGTCTGGCTAGTGGCGCGGGTGTGGCCGAAGCAGTAGAAGCTGCAAAGATCCTGCAGGAAAAAGGCATTACACTCTCTGTATGGAATGCCCATTGTCTAAAGCCTTTTGACGAATCCACTCTGATCGAAATCATTCAAAACAGCAAACTGCTTTTCACAGTAGAAGACCATACCGTCATCGGTGGACTTGGGAGCTGCGCCGCTGAGACTCTAGCCAAACTAAGCAAGCACCCCCGGTTGATTCGACTCGGTATTCAAGATGTCTTCGGAGAGAGCGGAGAACCCCTCGAACTCTACGACAAGTTTGGTATCTCGGGTAAAGCGATCGCCCAGCGCGTGCAAGAAGAATTGCAAGCTGAGGCCAGGAAATGAAGGCCTGGACGGTTGCGAAACATGGGGGACCAGAAGTCCTGACCCATGTGGATCTCCCTGACCCTGTGCCGGGTCCAATGGAAGCGTTAGTTCAAGTCGAAGCCGTCGGTCTGAATCACTTAGACCTCTGGTTGAGGAACGGCGTTCCCGGACATCGTTTTCATCTTCCTATGGTTCCCGGAGGAGATATCTCCGGAAAAATTCTCAAATATGGCCCAGTACCCGACGGGACTGAGCTTTTAAAAGAGGGAACGCAAGTGATCCTCAATCCAGGAGTCTCTTGCGGTACCTGTGAGAAGTGCCTTTCTGGAAATGATTTTCTCTGCCCTAAGTTTGGAATTTTGGGGGAAACCCAGCACGGCGGATGTGCCGATTTGATTGTAGTGCCGATTGCAAATCTAATTCGGCGACCTGAAAATATCAGTGCTGCTGAGGGCGCTGCATTGTCGATCCCTTTTGTCACTGCGTGGTCGATGCTTCATCGTAAAGCCCGTATTCAACCTGGCGAGACTGTGCTGATCCAAGCCGGAGGAAGCGGAGTCTCTGTTGCTGCCATTCAAATGGCAAAACAGGCAGGTGCAACCGTAATCACGACTGTCGGCAGCGAAGAAAAAGCAAAAAAAGCAAGGGCTCTGGGTGCAGACTTTACCATTCTGTACAAAACGCAGAATTTCCGGGATGAACTGAAGAAAATACTTAAAGTCCTCGGAAAAAAAGGCTGCGAAGTAGCCTTGGACCATGTGGGCTCGGATACTTTTGCAGAGAGTCTAAAGAGTCTTGCTTGGGGCGGACGCCTGGCGACCTGTGGTGCTACCTCTGGATCAAATGTCACCCTGGATCTGAAGGTGATCTTTTTTAAAAACATCTCTGTACTTGGAACAACTATGGGTAGCAAAGCTGACTTCATTCGGATTGTTCAGCTGGTAGCGGAAAAGAAGTTGAAGCCGGTCATCGATCAAACTTTGCCGCTGTCCCAATTGCCAAAAGCCATGGAGCTTCTGGAAACCCGAAAAGTCTTTGGTAAAGTCGTATTGACGAATACAGCATCGAATTAAGCTAGAACCCCGGGGGATTAATGTACCTATTTGGACATTTGGGAATCGGCGCGACTTTAGTTTCACCCTGGACCCAGCGTCTTAGACTGCGTTGGCTTTTCTTGGGAACGCTTTTGCCAGATCTCATCGACAAACCGCTCTACTATGGCTTGTCTGTAACTACCGGGAAAATAGGCGCACAGATTGGGGTTGTAAGTGGGACCCGCACCTTTGGCCACACATTGATTTTTATTTTAGTCTTTCTGGGAATTTGTTTTTCTAAACGCTCGAAAGTTTTGGCTGCAATTGCGTTAGGAATCGGAACCCACCTTCTGCTCGACGGCCTTTCCAGCTGGTTCATGGGTGATCCAAAGAAAGAATTTCTCCAGGTCATTCTTTGGCCTTATCCAAACGGTATTTTTCCTGCGTATTCTTATGAAAACCTAGCGGATCACCTTTCACTTTGGAAGAGACCATTTCTACTTTTTTGTGAAGGCCTCGGGGGCTTTCTCCTGTTTAGGATGCGCTTGAGATCTCGGATTTAAGTGATTTCTGATCTTCCACAGAAACTACTCACATGCTTTAATGAAAAATATGACAGCTCAAAGTGCTAGCCGGGTCTATTTTCTCGATTATGCAAAGGCCTTTGTCACCGCTTTGGTCGTTGCCCAACATGTGGCCTTCGCCTACACCACCTATGCGAGCTATTATCCACCTAATTACATTTTATCTTCTGCACCGGTGATCGATCCCACGAGCTGGTTTGGAATCAATCTTTTTGAAGACTTTAACGACAAGTTTTTCATGTCTTTGATGTTCTTTATTGCAGGTTTTTTTACCTTCAAGAGCGTTCAAACGAAAGGCTTAGGAAAATACATCTGGGACCGCGTCCTCCGACTCGGAATCCCTTTTGCATTCGTTGCCTTTTTTATGGCACCCGCCTCTTATTTACCCGCCTACCGTGCGGTGGGCGGAACAGCAGACTATATCAATTATTGGTTCCACGATTTTCTACCCTTGCACTGGCTCCCCGGGCCTGTGTGGTTTATTTGGGTCCTACTCAGTTTTAGCATTCTTGGAAGCATGCTTGTTCATTTTCAAATGGATTTCTTAATCCATCGCGCTGAACGTTGGGCAAAGTTGAGAAACCATCCCTATCGATTACTAGCAGGGGCTTTTTTCCTTTGCGGGATTGTCTATCTCTCTGTTTATGCCTTCTTAACTAGCAATGGTCCTGAAAGCTGGTTTACTCTGGGCGGGCCCCTTTGGTGCCAAAAAAATCGAATTCAGATGTATTTTCTGATCTTCTTTTTTGGATTAGTTTTAGGAGCCGGCGATTCCTTCAAAAAAATCCCAAAGGTCTTGGAATATCAATCTAAGGTCATGTCGAGCTGGCCCAAATTTCTTATCCTTGCTTTATTGAGCCACTTTGTCATGGTTTACATTGAAAATGGTGGATTCTCTGTTCCACTAAAGACCTGGATTTGGGTTCCATTATTTATCACAACTTGTCTCTGTGCTTCTTTGTCTGTTTTAGGGTTTTTCTGCCGCAATCTCTATCGCAAAAACCGATTTTGGGATTTCTTAGCCCGGAATGCCTACACGGTTTATTTAATTCACTACTTGATCGTCGTCTGGATTCAATATGCATTTTTGGATTTCGAATGGCATGCCGCAATCAAGTTTGCGACAGTGACTAGCCTTTCCTTAGTCGCCTCGTGGGGACTGGCACCTTTGATTCGACGTGCCCCGCTTCTGAATCGAATTCTCTAAAAAAGGAAAAATTATGAACAAAGGAACTCGAAATTCAAATTCTGAAATTTCCCGCCGGCTAGAGAAGAGATTTCAAGACTATGCGTCCTATCACCAAACCCAAGGAAATCAGCGTTGCCATACTATCGGGATTACTCTTATCGTAACGAGCTTGCTGGGACTCCTAAGCACTTTGAGATTTAATACGATCAGCCCGGCAGAACTTTCCCTGCTCCAGGCTGATGTAGGTATCTTTTTGTCGCTTGCAGCCTTTCTTTGGTACCTCTTTTTGGACTGGAAGGTGGCTATCCCATTTTTTCTAGTAATCCTCGGCCTTTACTTCATGGGTCGGGCTATTCCTAGCCCCGTAAATTGGGCTCTTTTTACTACCGGTTGGATTTTTCAGGGAATTGGGCATGCTTACTATGAAAAAAATTCCCCTGCCTTTTTTAAAAATTTCGAACATTTGTTGATTGGACCCTTGTGGGTCTTTGCAAAACTCACCAGATACCATTAGACTTAAGGTATGGCTGCATATGCCAGAAGTTACAAAGCCGGACAGGTTTTGTTTGAGGAAGGCTCCCCTTCTGTTTCTATTTTCATTATTAAAAAAGGCGCCGTCTCCATTCGCAAGATCAAAGGTAAACACTTCGTAGAAATTGCTAAGGTTCAGGCAAACGAGGTCATCGGAGAGCTTAGCTTTTTTGATCGAAACCCAAGAAGTGCGACTGCTGTCGCCATTATCGATGTCGATGCACTCGAAATCCCTTTTGAATCGATGGAAAAAATTTAC
Organism: Bdellovibrio sp.; assembly: GCA_016185105.1. Lineage (GTDB taxonomy): Bacteria > Bdellovibrionota > UBA1018 > UBA1018 > UBA1018 > JACPOE01. The sequence continues at coordinate 13,528 of JACPOE010000081.1, read as the reverse complement.
AATGGAATCCCAGACTACTTAAAAGCCATCATGGCATCGATGGCTGAGCGCCTTCGGAAAGCGAACGAACAAATTCGCGTCCTTCAAAAACAGCTCCATCGAAACAAGGATGAAGAATAGACTTCCGCTAAACTTCCCCAATTGAAGGGTCCAGCTGCCTGAGAGCCTCATAAACGGCGACGCTCACTGCATTGGCAAGGTTTAAAGAACGAACGCGAGCATCATACATTGGGATTCTGAGTGTATCTCCAGAGTAAGCGTTCACTACCGAATCCGGCAAACCTGCAGTTTCTTTTCCAAAAATAAGGTAAGTCCCGGGAGCAAACCGATGCTGAAACAGCGTGCGACCTGCCTTCTTTGAAAAAAAGACCTTCGGAGCATCTGCAGGAAGAAACTGAAGAAAGGCATCTAGGCTTGGATGAACTTTCACATTGAGGTGCTCCCAGTAATCTAGTCCGGCTCGCTTAAGACGTGCATTCGATATTTCAAACCCGAGAGGTTCGATTAAATGTAAGGTGCTCCCTGTAGCGAGACATAAACGACCAATCGACCCCGTATTCTGGGGAATCTCGGGTTCGACTAAAACAACATTCAAATTAAATTCTGACATGAAAAACTCTTAAAATAGCCTAAGCAACTTCAGGGGCGGATCGTATTGAGCATTCTTGGAAATGGAATGGTCTCGCGAACATGTTCAACCCCTGTCAACCAGGCAACAGTTCGTTCCACTCCAAGGCCAAATCCGGAATGCGGGACAGTCCCATACCGTCGAAGATCCAGGTACCAGGAGTAGTCTCTTTCGTTCAAACCATGTTCATGGATTCTTCGCTGCAGGACTGATGTTTTTTCCTCACGCTGACCACCACCGATAATTTCTCCGTAGCCATCCGGAGCAATCAGGTCACAGCCCAACGCGTATTTACCATTCCCTTCGACCCCGTCGCCACCTACGGTGTCGGACTGTTTAAAATAGAAAGCCTTAATTTGGGCCGGCATGTGATGGACAAAGACCGGCTTTCCGAACTCCTCACCCAGTGCAGTTTCATGAGGGGCTCCAAAGTCTTCTCCCCAAGGAATTCCTTGCCCACGCCTCTCGAGGATTTTTACGGCCTCGTCGTATGAAATTCTTGGAAAGGGTCCACGGATACTTTCAAGTTTGGAAAGGTCTCGTTCAAGAATTTTTAGCTCTTCATTTCTCTTCGCTAAGACTGTCTGGACGATGTGCTCAATGAAAGCCTCTCCAAGATCCATATTGTCATTGAGGTCCGCAAAGGCCACCTCAGGTTCGACCATCCAAAATTCGGTTAGGTGTTTTCGTGTCTTAGATTTCTCAGCCCTAAATGTGGGCCCGAAGACATAAACTTTCCCAAAAGCCATGGCACCTACTTCTCCGTAGAGCTGCCCAGACTGGGTCAGGTAGGCTTTATCATCAAAATATTGAGTAGAAAAAAGTGTAGAAGTTCCCTCGCAAGCGCTTGGGGTCAGGATGGGTGCATCAAATCGAATAAACCCACGGTTATCAAAAAACTCTTGAATCGACCTGATAATTTCTGCTCTCACTCTAAGCGCTGCCCATTGCTTAGAACTTCTCACCCAAAGATGGCGATTCTCCATAAGGAACTCGACGCCATGATCTTTGGGAGAAATGGGAAAAGCCTCGGCTACCTGGACGATCTTCATCGATTGAACCGACATTTCATAACCGCCAGGAGACCGAGGCTCTTTTTTTAATTTTCCAGTTAACTCGATCGAAGACTCCTGAGTGAGCTTCTCAAAATCATTAAAGGCTTCTTCCCCACAGTCCCCCTTGAAAAACACACTCTGCATGAGTCCAGTCCCGTCACGGATCACCAGGAACTTCACCTTACCGGAACTTCGCTTGTGGTAGACCCAGCCTTTGACAGTTACAACCTGGCCGTCAGCCTGACTTGCGTTTTCAATAAAGAATCTAGAAGAAGCCATAAAAACCTGCTCTCTCAAAAATCTGCAATAAACTGAGCCAGCGTGCGGACAAAGGCCCCACTGGCTCCTTTCTTAGGATAGTATGGGATATGTCCCATATTATATCCGGTCGATGCAATATCGAGGTGAGCCCACTTTACATTCTTACGAACAAACTGCTTTAAAAACATGGCTCCTCGAATTGTGCCGCCCAATGTATCGTTGGCGGAATTTTTCAGATCGGCATAATCCGACTTCAAATCCTCAAGATACTCATCAAATAGCGGCAATTGCCAAATCCGCTCACCAGTGTGATTACCAGAACGGCAAAGGGCGTCAATTAAAGTCTGTTCGTTCCCTAATACTGCACAACAGTGTTTTCCCAGGGCGATTGACACTGCACCAGTCAGAGTCGCTACATCAATAACCGCATCTGGTTCGAAATCCTGAACTAAATCGAGTGCATCGGCCAGTACTAGCCGCCCTTCAGCGTCTGTATTGATCACTTCAACAGTCTTACCGTTCCTCGAAGTCAGCACGTTACCTGGTTGAATGGCGTCCCCGTCTGGCATATTTTCAACAAAGGCGAGAACAGCGATCACCCGGTGGGGAACTTGCCACTGAGAAGCAATTAGGATCGCGCCCATTACTGTAGCCGCACCCGTCATATCGTGCTTCATATCTTCCATTCGAAGACCGGCCTTTAGCGAAACCCCTCCACTATCGAAAGTGACTCCCTTCCCCACTAAAGCAACTGTCTTTGCATTCTTCTTGTTCTTGGGTTGGTATTCTAGAACGACGACTCTGCTTTCTCTTTCAGACCCTTTTCCGACTCCTAAAAACAGGCCCATTTTCTCGCGAGCCGCATCTTTCTCTGTCAAAACCCTTACTTTAAGCCCATTCTTCCTCCCCCAACTCTTTGCCTCCTCAGCAAAATACTCGGGAGTGCCGAAATTGGACGGTTCGTTTGACCAATCCCGTGTCAAAGCAACTGCCGACACGACCTGGTTCACCCGATCAATTTCTTTCTGGATTGCTGCCTTTTCCTTTTTGTCCTCGGCGATTACCACCAAACGAAGCTGGTTTATTGTGCCAGAGTCTTTGCTCTCTTTTGCTCGATACTTATCGAAGCGATACTGGCTGAGCGCAAATCCCTCTCCGAAGGCTTTGATCCGCTGATGAGCTGAAATTTCTGAGCTACCTGCTTCAGTTACTGACTTTAGATCCAAGAGCGATAAGCCACACTTTTCAGCCTTGAGTTTGACCGCCACAAACGCTCCGGCCTGTCTTAATTTCTCGGGTGAAAGGTCCCCCGACGGCCCCATTCCTATAAAAAGGACGTTTTCAGCGGGTTCGACCCCACCGAACCTGATAAACTGAATACTCCCAAAACTAGCGGTAAACGTGCCATTTTTCCGAAGTTTTTCAACGATATCTTGATATTGCCCCTGAGGTGGGATGGCCTTTTTGCCCGAATCTTGGAACACCGCCACGATTACTGTGTCCACCTGACCTGAAATTGAAGTCCGAACCTCCAACAAGTGTGAATCTGCCATTTTTTGGTGATTGCCCCTTTCCCACGGTTTCATTAACATAGGGCGAAAGTATGTTGAAGCGGTATCACCACAGCGTCGGTTTAGTTTTTAGAATGGCGGATGTTTGCGTCGTGGGCCTCAGTTGGTTGGCAGCCTACTGGTTGCGGTTTAACACGCCCTTTGTTGAAATCACAAAGGGGCTCCCATCGTTTGAAACCTATGCTGCGCTCACTCCTTTAGTGATGGGTATTTGGGGTGTAGTTTTTTCTTATACTCAAGTTTACGCCGCCCATCGAATTCTACGAAGAACCGATGAAATTTATCTGATTCTAAGATCTCACCTGATTGCGATGCTGGTATTTCTTGCTCTGACTTATTTTTTCAGTGAGTACCGGTACTCAAGAATTGTCATGGTCTTTTTTGGTGCTCTCAGCGGCTTATTTTTGGTTCTAGCACGACTTGGGCTGAGAAATGCGGTACGGGCCATTCGACGTCTGGGACACCAATCGCGCAAAGTGGTTTGTATAGGTGAGGGTGAAGCCCTTAAGACACTGATCCATCGCCTTAAGAAATTTCCAGAGCTGGGGATTCACGTAGTTGGAGTAGTGAGTGCCACCAATCGTCCTACTGATCCTGAACTCGGAGCCCCTTATCTGGGTTCTCTGGAAAAATTGATTGAAATCCTTCATATCCAACGCGCGGATCAGGTTCTTATTGCACTCCCTCATCAGCAGTACAATTCTCTTGAATCCATTTTGGCTAAATTAAAAAACGAAACTTTGGATATTCAAATCGTGCCTGACCTTCACGAGTACATTACTCTAGGCTGCGCGATTGAGGAGTTTGAAGGAATCCCTATCGTCCATGTCAATGATTGTCCTCTGCGCGGGTGGAATGCTTTTACAAAACGCTTGGCGGACATCTTGCTTTCGGGCTTTGCGCTTTTTGTATTGTCCCCCTTCTTCTTTCTCATTGGAGTTCTAGTCCGCTTCACCTCACCAGGTCCCATTTTCTACCGACAGGAACGTATGGGAATCGATGGAAAAACCTTTGAAATGTTGAAATTCCGCTCTATGCGCACTGACGCAGAGGCCGCTACAGGCGCGGTTTGGGCCAAACCCAACGACGATCGAAGAACTGGTGTAGGAGAATTTCTCAGGAAAACAAGCCTGGATGAGCTGCCTCAATTTTGGAACGTTTTTATTGGGCAAATGTCCTTGGTGGGCCCACGTCCAGAACGACCGGTCTTTGTAAACCAGTTTCGACACGATATCCCCAACTACATGCTCAGACATAAGGTCAAAGCGGGCATCACAGGCTGGGCTCAAGTCAATGGTTGGCGGGGAAATACTTCGTTAGACCGGCGTATCGAGTGCGATTTATACTACATTCGAAACTGGTCCCACAGTTTGGATCTAAAGATTATGCTTCTGACCGTGTGGAAGGGCTTCATCAACAAAAATGCCTACTGAGAAAAATTGGTCTCTAACCTTCAGCTACTGGCGCCCGATGCGCCTCGATTGGTATATCACTACCGAAGTTCTCGGAACCTTCGTGGGGTCGGGAGTTTTCATTATTTTTATCTTACTGATGTTTCAAGCTCTTCGATTAATGGATTTTTTTGTCATTCACGGTGCGTCGGGCCTGATCATATTAAAAATGGCTTTTTTCATGGCAATCGCTTTCTTGCCGATTGTTTTACCCTTGGCTTTTTTGATTTCGGTCCTCGTCGGATTTAGTAGGTTCTCTTCTGATAGTGAATTGGTCGCAATGAAGGCCTGCGGAATCAGCATGCCCAGAATTGCTGCCGGTCTCATGGTTCCAGCAATCTTGGTTTCGGCGCTCACATTAAAGCTAACTCTAACCTGGGTTCCATGGGGAGAAGCCTCCTTTAAGAGAGCGGAGGGCCGACTCGGAAGTTCACGCGCAGTCACCGCGATTCGCGAAGGAACCTTTACGACAGGATTCTTTGACCTTTTAGTTTTTGCTGACAAGGTAGACACCGCAGCCAATCGTCTCCATCGAGTTTTTATTTTTGATGAACGCGAACAAAATAATCCGCTGGTCTACGTGGCCAGAGAAGCCGAGATCATTCCGATCAAAACGAATTCCGAGCTCGGTGCTTCAGCGATGTTTGATCTTTATGAAGGCAGCATGCATCATAGCCAGCTTGAAACTCGCCTTTACGAAAAAATGGATTTCGAGACCTACCACCTCTATTTAAAAATAGATGACGCCAAAGACAGCAACGGGTTCTATCGTCCCCCGTCTATTCCTCAAGGAGAACTGCTGGAACTCATTCGTACATCATCACCTGATGAGTTTTATGGCCGTGAATGGAGGGGTGAATACCATCGCCGCTTTGCCGTAGCCATGACCCCAATGATCTTCGTTCTTTTGGGAATCGGCTTTGGAACTTTTAGATTTAGGTCAGCCAAAGCAGGGGCAATTGTGACTGGATTTGTAATTGTCACCATTTACTGGGTCGTCCAGCTCATGGGGACGGCAGCCCTTCAAAAAGGAACGCTCACAGCTCCTTACGCAATGCAGCTTCCGAACCTCATTATGTTAGCTCTGGGGGCTTTTAGCTTCTACAGATCCACCTGGTAACCCCTATTTTTTGCTTAACATAGACAATAAAATCTTAACTAAACCCTGAAAAAAGCCAGCTGGAGAGGATCTGTGGATAACTTTTGTTTCCAGGGTAATAATTAATGAGAATTAAGGTAAAACTGCTTTAATTTTAATTAGTTAGATCGTGTGGATAACTCAGGTACTATCTGTGGATAACTTGTAACTCTATCCCTAAAATAGACCCGCGTTATCCCGCGGAACCAACCGGCGTTGTTGGGGGGCTCACCTCAGGTTTTGGCCCTACCAGCTTTGGCAACCCTTTCGTATCTTTGAAAGGACCGTTCGGGTCTTTTGCTAAAGACGCCGGAAAAAACAGGGTCGCATCTCCATGGCGCTGATGAGCCGACTTGCTTTGACTCACTAGGACAAAAGCCTGGTTATTGTAGCTAAAAGAAACACGCTCTGGATGAGACACCTGAAATACGATCTTATCGGAACCTTTCAACACCAAAGACTTCCCACCACGAATAATAAACTTACGCTCTGGCCTCTGATCTACTTTGTATCGTACCCAAACATCTTCATTAATTTTAAATATCACCCGTTGATGCGCATCCTGAGCACTCAGCTTGTGCCCTGAATCCAAAGGATCAGAGGGGTCTGCACCCGGCTTGTCCTCAGATTTCTCGGTTGTTTTTTCAGTGGCGTTTTCGACCGTTGAAGGCTCGGGAGATTTTGTTGTTTCTGGGACTGCGGGCTTGGCTGCAACCTCTGCCACAGGAGATACAGCCGGTACAGGCGTAGCACTAGGGGCGGTTTGGGCCGCTATCGCGCTCAGAGTCTGACTCTGACTCACTCCTCCAGCCAGAGGGACCACTCCTGATGAGGTCGACAACACTGGCGTCTGTGGAACAGCCTGGCCCGAGCTAACAACAGCCGTTCCTGTTTTTTCTTCACCTTCTTGCAAATGCGCAGCTCTCAGACGATCAATATGGGAATTCTTCTTGTGATGAAAGGAGGGTTTTAAAAGCAAAACTGCGACTCCGCCTACAACGACAAAGCCAAAAATTGCTATAAAAAGAAAGGTCCGGCTCTGCTGTTCCCCGTCTCTCTTCTCAAAGGCATATCCGCTATGACCACCCTCGCGATTAGGGCGCTCTGTGGCTTTATGGGCGATAAACTCAGAAAAGGTAGCAAGTACCTCCTTGGCATCTAATCCAATAAACCGGCAATAGGAAATGACGAATCCACGAATGAAGGGCTTGGCTGGGAGTTCAGCGTAATTATCTCCCTCAAGGGAGTGTAAAGTTCGAATCCCAATCTTGGTCGCCGAGGCCACCTGCTCTATCGTAACCCCTCGCCGCTCTCTTTCGTGCCGCAAAAATTCGCCAAGACTATTTGTTTCAGATGTCATGAATTCTTCTTCTTTAAGGTAAAAACCGGAGTTGTTCTAGCGCTTTTTCAGCCAGAGCGTGTTTGGGGTAGCGTTTTTGGATTTCTAAGAACGTCTGCTTGGCCAAAGGAATTTGACCACTTTTAGAGTAGGCCAGTCCTAAAGCAAATTGCGCATCCACAAATTGAGCACATGTTTTTTGGGTAGCTAGCGTGTAGGACTCGATCGCCTTCTTTAACTCTGAATTTTTCAACTCGATATTTCCGCGAAAATAGTAAGCTACACAAGCCGTATTGGGACTTCCAGCTATGGCTCGATCGAAATACTTTTGCGCGACTTCATTACGTCCATTTTTGTAATGGAGAATTCCTAAATTAGTCTGGGCCTTATAGGCATCCCGATAAAGAACGTCATTCGCTGCGAGCTGGAGCTTAAGCTCCGCTTCTGGATACTGTCCTGCGTCCATTAGAAGTTTTCCCAAAGTGTTGTTGGCATCCGAATAGTTAGGCTTAAGTTCCACGGCACGACGTGCTGCCCTCAATGCGTTATCCAGATCCTGCCTCATAAAAAAAGCTAAAGCCTTAGAATGATAAAGTTCAGGAATTTCATTATCAAAAGCTTCAGCACGTACTAAGTGCTGCAAGGCTCCTACTGGGTCTCCTTCAGCCAGAGCACCGTTGGCAATCTCGACTACCATCCTAGCCTTTTCAGTGTTTGTATAATTCCGATGCTCATTTACTACTTCAGTAGTGCTACATCCCAGCACAAACAAGAAGTACCCAAAAACTACACTTTGCGTCACAATCCTGATCAGCATTTTTCGTCTCATCCTATTAAAATAGAAGGCATTCTACTTGGTGTCAAAGACTCAAAACAGCCACGGATTCTACATGGACCGTCTGTGGAAAAAGATCGATCAGCATCAACCTTTCGATCTTCCACCCTCTTTTCGCCCATCTCGAAATATCCCGGACCCAGGCGTCCACGTCACACCCCACGTGAATCAACCGCTTTACGTTCAGCTTTTCAATTGCCCCAGCGATGTCTTTGAAATCAGTATCTAAACCGGCACGCGGAGGATCTAAAATTGCCGAATTGATTGAATCAAAACCAGAGGCAGAGGGTTTGCCGCTCTCTTTTAAGACCCAGTTCAAGACCGGCTTCTTATGGAAATGATAGGAAGACATCTGACTGGACGAGTCAGGTCCGGATGGAAGAAGAGGGGCTCCGGTATCTATGCAATGAATCTCTCGGAAAGAGCCCTGCAGCCCTAGCGATAGGTTTCCACTTCCCCCATAAAGATCGAACAATATACCCTGCTTGGGCGTTAAACCCTCGGTTTGTAGCTGTTTTTTTACCCAATCTTTCAGAAGTTCATTTTGTTGGTCATGAATTTGTCGGAAGCCGGAAGAAGCGTGTGAGGAATTCCAGGTCCTCCTAATATCGCCATTTTCGGTTACCTCAACCTCAACCTTATACGGGCGTGGAAGTTCTGCACCGAGGGCGCGTGTCTCTTCTAAAGAACCATTGATTTCTCGGCGAGCAATCTCGCATCGTTCGATGGGCACCCACTCACGACTTGAGCGTCTTAGAAATCCAATCTCTTTTTCAAACCCCCTCAGCTGGACTCGATTTCGATATTCCCAAACCTGTTCAGCGGGAATTTCGTCTACCGGAATCTGGTTCGTTGCGGACTCAAAAAGCCCAACACGCTCCAAAGCATGCAAGACCCCTTTGGCCTTGGTCTTCCATTGCAGTGGATAGGGCAGATGTTGCCACTGACAGCCACCACATTGACCAAAGACAGCACATTTTGGAGTAATTCTGTCAGATGATGGCTCCAAAATCTCTAGAAGCTCACCCTGAAAATACCGCTTCTTCTGTTCGACCAGCCTAACTCGGACTCTATCGCCTGGTGCGGTGTAGGGAATAAAAACCACTTGTCCTTCTTCGGTACGGGCGACTCCGGCTCCCCCCCGAGCCAAATCGGTAACCGTTAATACTCGATCTAATGTCATATAAATTTAAGCTACCATATTCTTGCCCATTTCTGTCGTAATCTGTTAGTTTCCTACCCGCACTATGTCCAAGAATATTAGGAATTTCTGTATTATCGCCCATATTGACCATGGAAAATCAACACTTGCTGACCGACTGCTCGAGCGAACCGGCACAGTGACTGCCCGAGAAATGGAAGCCCAATTCTTGGACAATATGGATATTGAACGAGAACGCGGCATCACCATCAAGGCCCAAAGTGTCCGGCTAAGCTACAAAGCAAAAGACGGTAACACCTACATTCTCAACCTAATCGACACCCCCGGCCATGTGGACTTCACTTACGAAGTCTCAAGATCCCTTGCTGCTTGTGAAGGCGCAATTCTCGTCGTGGATGCTTCTCAGGGCGTCGAGGCCCAGACACTGGCTAATGTATTTATGGCCCTCGACAATAATCTTGAGGTCTTTCCCGCAATCAACAAAGTCGATCTACCGGCGGCCGATCCACAACGCGTATTGAAAGAGATCGACGAAATGATTGGCTTCGTAGATACAGACCATGCGGTCATGTGTAGCGCCAAATCAGGACTTGGAATCGACGACATTCTGGAAGCCGTTGTAAAATATTTTCCAGCGCCAAAAGACGCTGATGCTGAGCCGCTGCGAGCCCTGATTTTCGATAGCTGGTTCGATCCCTATCAAGGGGTAATCGCACTCTGTCGAGTCTTTGAAGGAAAAATCACAAAAGGAACACGAATCAAATTATTCCATGTCGGAAAGGAATTTGAAGTACAACGCGTCGGAACCTTTGTACCCAAGTTTTCAGACGTCGACTCGATTGCTAGTGGCGAAGTAGGAGCGATTGTTTGCGGAATTCGCGATGTCCGTGACATGAAAGTCGGCGACACAATCATGGACGTCTCGCACCCAGCAAGTGTGCCTTTAGGCGGATTCAAAGAAGTTAAACCCATGGTCTTTTGTGGCGTTTACCCGATTGAGGCCGACGAATACAACGACCTGAAAGAAGCGCTTGAAAAATTAAAACTCAATGACTCCGCTATCAGCTGGGAGCCTGAGACATCTAGCGCGCTGGGCTTTGGGTTTCGCTGCGGATTTCTAGGTCTTCTTCATATGGACGTGGTTCAGGAAAGATTAGAACGGGAATACAACCTCAGCCTGATCACTACGGCGCCTTCAGTGATCTACCGAGTGACATGCACGGACAATGAAGTGTTAATGATTGATAACCCGTCTCGCCTTCCCGAGCTAACTCGTATTACAACGATCGAAGAACCCTACATCAAATTGACCATTCACATGCCGTCCGAATATGTGGGATCTGTCATGGCGCTTTGTAACGATCGTCGGGGAATCCAAGTCAAGTTGGATTATGTAACCAAGGATCGAGTGGCCTTGATCTATGAAATGCCCTTGAATGAAATGGTTTTTGATTTTTATGACCGATTGAAGAGTGCGACTAAGGGTTATGCCTCAATGGATTACGAATTGACGGATTACAGACCCTCTGACCTGGTCAAGCTGGATATCTTAATTAACAATGATCCAGTTGATGCCCTTTCCCTGATTATTCACCGCGATAAGGCAGCAATGCGAGGGCGCGACCTAGCAAAGAAAATGAAGGAGCTGATTGATCGACAAATGTTTGAGGTAGCGATTCAAGCAGCGATTGGATCGAAAATAGTTGCCCGTGAAAACATTTCAGCCCTCAGAAAAAATGTGACTGCAAAGTGCTACGGAGGCGACATCAGTCGTAAGCGCAAGCTTCTCGAAAAGCAAAAGGAAGGGAAAAAGCGAATGAAACAAATCGGTAGTGTTGAAATTCCGCAAGAAGCCTTTCTTGCTGTATTGAAGGTGGACTAGCCATTGAAACGCACCACGGCTCACATCATCAGAGACTACGGAATCACTATCGCCGTTGCCATTGGCATTGCTCTTACCCTTCGAAACTTTGTAATTGAAGCCTACAAGATCCCCAGCGATGCGATGAAACCCACGCTCCTAGCCGGAGACCTCATTTTTGTTAAAAAATGGTCCTTTCAGTCTGGAAAAGTTCAACCCCCTGAACGAGGTGACGTTGTTGTCTTTGCCTCTTCTAGTCCTGGAAGCACCACACGCCCCCTTTTTATTAGAAGAGTAGTCGGCCTTCCCGGAGACGAAATCGAAGTCCGAGACGGTATGGTTCTTTTGAATAAGAAATCCCTGGCAAATACTAGTTCTCTCAAGACCCCCTCAGAAACAGGTAATCCGACCGGACTAGAAAAAAGAGTAGACACTGAGGCACCTCCACCACCATCGGTAAAGATCACAGAGGGAACGGAGGTTTTTCCCTCAGGCAAGTCCTACCCATTTATTGTCGCACCTCCGGTAATTGAAAACTTCGGCCCTCAGACGGTCCCCCAAGATTTCGTTTTTGTGATTGGGGATTTCCGAACTCAGGGCGAACTTAAAAATAAAAAGAGCTGGGGACTAGTTCCCCTCGAAACCGTCAAAGGGAAAGCTTTGTCGGTTTGGCTATCTTTCGAACCGTCAGAGAAAAATTCTTTCGCGTTCCCTAAATTTAGATTGGAGCGAATGTTTCGGAGGATCCCCTAAAATGGCAAAGCAACAAAGTTCGACGATTCCCCATCTCTTGGCAGCTTCAGAGCTGACGAAAGAACAAATTCAAGGACTATTGAAAACAGCGAAACTCTTTTCCACCCGATTAAAGGGAAATCAAACGCTCCCCCTTTTAAAGGGAAAAACCGTCGTAAACCTTTTTTTCGAAAACTCAACACGCACACGAACCTCGTTTGAAATTGCAGTTCGCAGATTGGAAGGAGGAACCTTAAACTTTGCTTCCACGACATCGAGTGTTCAAAAAGGTGAAACCCTGATTGATACTGCGAAAAATATTCAAGCTATGGGTCCTCACTGTATTGTGGTCCGGCACTCCTCAGCCGGCAGTCCAGTGACCCTCTCAAAAGCGTTAAATCTTCCCATTATCAATGCAGGTGACGGGTTTCACGAGCACCCAACTCAGGGACTTTTAGATGCCTTTACGATCCAGGAAAAATTAGGTGAGGTTGCTGGAAAGCGGGTCATGATCCTTGGAGACATCGCTCACTCCAGAGTAGCCCGTTCAAATATCCACATCCTCCGAAAGTTAGGAGCAACGGTAGTGGTCTGTGGTCCACCTTCTCTGCTCCCACCTCACCCTGAGGCCCTTCAAGTCGAGCACTGCTACCGTCCCGAGTCCATCTTGCCGCAGGCCGATGTCGTGATTGCTCTTAGAATTCAACTTGAACGGCAAAACAGTATGCAAATTCCATCCCTTGCAGAATATTCTAAAATTTGGGGCTTGAGTCGCGAGCGCGCCAGTCTATTAAAAAAGGGAGCCATAATCCTACATCCGGGGCCCATCAATCGGGGAATTGAAATTGATCCTGACGTCGCGGATGACGAACCTCGATCCGTAATTTTGGACCAAGTTCACAACGGAATTCTGGTCCGAATGGCGGTATTGGCGGAAATCTGTAACCCTGATGGCCTTACTCACTGGATGAATCAGGAAGGTACCTCTCATGCAAGCTGATACTCACACCGTTCTTTTTTCAGGTGGACGAATTATTGATCCCTCCCAAAACTGGGATGGACCGGGCGACTTACTGATTTCGGACGGGAAAATTAAGGGAATTGAAAAGCCAGGCGGTATTCCAAAGTCCGCAGCTGAAAAAACTGTAGACGCAACGGGATGCTGGGTCCTTCCTGGCTTGATCGATCTGCATGTTCACCTTCGAGAGCCTGGCCTGGAATACAAAGAGACAATTGAAACAGGAACCGCAGCTGCAGTGGCCGGAGGGTTTACCTCGGTCGCCTGTATGGCCAACACACTTCCTGTGAACGATAATTCCTATGTCACGGCGTTTATTCGCGAACGCGCTAAGAGTCTGGCCGCGTGCCGAGTTTTTCCGATAGGAGCCGTCACTAAGGGTCTTAAAGGTGAACAGCTCGCCGAAATCGGAGGAATGGTCGAGGAAGGGGCACGCGCAATTAGCGACGATGGAATGCCCGTCATGAATTCCTACCT
>JACPOE010000064.1 GCA_016185105.1 Bdellovibrio sp. | reverse complement strand
GTAAAGAGTCGCGTGGACCGATTCATGAAGGACTACATTCACTAGAGAACTCAGAGCCCCCTCCCCAGGCGGAATCATAGTTGATAGAACACTGTCCCGAAACCAACCTAGGGTCGAATATGCCTGAGCGCCCCTCAGGTCCACATCCCACCCCTCCTTTCGAAGCTCCTCCGCAAACTCTTGGGCGGTTTGCAAGTCGAACCAACCTAAGTACGGAAACGCACCAGCGATTGGAAAATTCCACTCCTTAGATTCGAATTTGAGCTTTTCACAAGCGCTTACCACCCAGACGGCAGCATCTCGGTCCAATTTCACATATTCAGTGTAATTATGAGTCGGCCGCAGCCCTTGAGCTTCTCCGAAGCTTTTGACAGGATCGATTTCTTTTAAAAGGTTACGAACTCGCAGTGGAGTTCTTTCATCCTGAAGGACTTCGGCGATAGGCCTTGCCCGGTTTAGCAGGACAAACTGACCGTAAGACGCTTGAGCGAGATACCTGACGTGCGCTCCACACCCACTTCCAAAAAGGGACAGGGCTACCCCTAGGATCAGCGCAGATTGACGGAACTTAGAGATAGAGCGAGACCCCAAATGAGAAGGCAAAATTGTCTTTCCAAGTCGAAAGAAGGGCTCCGGAGAGATACGTAGTGCCTTCGGCTTTAAGGCCGACTCTTCTCGAGAGGTAGACTTTGAGGCCGGCACCCAGGACAGCGGTAAGTGCGTCATACTGTGCAGGAGGAGAAGACCCTCCAGAGACGCTTCCGGATGCGTCACGGTTGAGCTGTCCAATTCCCACTTTAACAAATGGCTGAACGTAAGAATTTCGGGAGGTAAAGCCTTGGACAAAATTGAGGCTATAAATTTGATCATGATAGGAAGTATCTTCGAAACCGGAAATTTGTGTGCGATAAAATGCATCGGTCACTGAGATTTCAATTTCCTCATACCCATCCCAGAAAACATACCCAGCCGAGGCATTCCACCGTCGGCTCCACTGGGTGTTGGAACTTGAACCATAATTTGTCTGTTGAAAGGAGAAGCTGCCTGAAAGCTCCATTTGCCCAGCCTCAGCCAGGGTTGAAACCATTAAAGATAAAACCACCCCTATTAACGCTCTAATATTCAACTTCATTCCCCTCTCCTTGGGTTAGTCGGTACGAATTCGAGTCAGCTCCTGCATAATTCTGCGTTTTTCTTCTTCAATCGCTTTTTCACTACGCTTTTTGAAGCGCGCTTCAACGTCCTGAACTTCAATGTTCATTGTTTTTTCGGAACGAGTATCGTGATCCGGGTAGAGAATTTTTTCTCCCTGATCCGAGCCCCCTGCGAGCTTTCGAATCCACATTTTCCGAACCATCAAATCATCTGTATTGGATTTATGGCGAAGGTAACTTTCCGGGCTTCTTTTCTCGTGGTCACCTTCAATCGCAACGCCGGCGAGCTGTCTTAGCTTGGCTCGGTCAGCCGATGCCTCTGCCAAGGCTTGTTCCCGCTCGGGGACTCTCAACTCAACGAGCATTGGGTGAAGCGAAGGAACCGAAACCGGTTTGGGCAACGAGGGAACCACACGCATCAGTTTAAAATTTAGCTCTGTAATCTGTCCCGAATGAACTGTAATTCTTTGTTCGTTTTCGAATCGGTTTTCTAAACTCGCAGAACCATCCAGTGACACCAGTTGCGTCCGATCCTCATCTTGAGAGAAAACCATGACACCCCGTCCCCGACTGATTCTCACACGGCCTGTTGGCGAGACTATGCGAAACTCGTGTTCGCCTCCCTCCAATTCAGCGTAAAGCTCGCCCTTATAAAGAGTGATATGATCGCCGTGCTCTGCGGTGCGAGACTCCTTAGAATTTTTCGATTCAAAATCAAGAACCTGAACTAGAGTGTCTGAACCTAAAAGAATGACAGGACCTTCTTCATGTCTAATATGAGCCCACCCTCCGGCATTGGTCGCAATCCAAACACCGCAAGGCAGAGCAGTCTTCAACCCAAGGGTTTGCAGCTTCTGTCGCGAAGGATCCAAAACCTGCACATCCCCAACAAAACTTTCCAAGACCCCACAAATAGGAGTCCCCTTCTTTTCGCCTTCTTCCTTCACTTCCTCTTTTGCTTTCAACTCCAAATGCCCTTTCGAGCCACCCGAAAAAACAGGCTTTTTTACGGGCTCAGTGGGCGGTTGGACTGGGTTGTGTTCAGAATGAGCTGCTTTTTGAGGTTCAAGGTGGGGATGAGTTGGATTAGATTTCTTTTCTGATGGGTGCTCTTTTTCCAGAGGATATTCTAGATCCGCCATTTCATCACCGCTCCCTTTAGGAAAAGGAGCTGCACCAAGAGCCAAATTGCTAAGGGATCCCAAAAAAACCAAGATTGAAATTAAGATACAACGCGATACCGCACGAGTCTTAGTCGGCCGCTTTGTCATGATGACCCTCGGATACGTTGATCCATCCAGTTTCAACAGAATTGGGGTGATGGTCGACCAGCTCTTTCAGCCAGGACTGAGACTTCTCTTCGCTCTTCAGCTGTTTTGCAACCAGAGCCTTCCAAAGTCTGGCCTGCGCTTGAAACTGAATATTGGACGAGCTTTCATTTATTTTTAATGCTTCATCAAAATAGTGATCTGCCAAAAGGAAGTTTCCTAATCGGTACCAGGAGATTCCGGTCACTAAGAAATTTTGGGAAGTCTTGAAGGAATCATTTCCTTCCATTCCGGTAAGGGATGTAAAGACGACAGCAGTTTTTTCAACATCGTGCGTTTTTAAGAAGTGAAGACCGAGGGTGAAAAGCTGAGTTGGAGATAAATGGTCCGGAATGCGGTAGCTAATAGCCGCCAAGGTCTTACCTACACGATTTCCGGTTTCTTGGCTCAGCTTGATCTCATACTTTTGAGTTGTGTCTGAGGCTCCTTTCAAAGCGCAGTCAAAATGGCCAGACTGCAGTTTGACATTCAACTGAGTATTTTCGAGCTTCAGTTTGGCATTTTCTTCTTCGTCGTGGCGAAGACGACTAGCCTTGGTCAAAATACTTTGTGACGCATCCGCATATTTTTTGGCTATGCTCTTAAACCAGGGTTGAGCCGCAAGCTGCGGCCCCCAGTAAAAGAGCGCAACCGCAACTGCCAAATAGCTGGCGGCGCTGAAAACCCTTTGAAAAAGCCAATTTACACTCTCTGCTAGGTTTCCGGTTAAATGGCCGGACTTCTTTGGGTTCATTCCAAAGTACAGATCGGCTTAATTATCCGAATTCTTAATCCTTTTTTAATCTCTGGGGATTTAAAGCTCAGTGGGCTCCACCCAAATGTCTTCGATGACTTTTGCGGTCGAATCGCCCAGACCAAATGAAGATAGGGAAAAAATCTCTTCAAACGTTTTCAACAAACTGTAATGGTCGTACTTCTGCGTCGATTTTGACCCAGCTCGAACGCCTGCTCCGTAAAACACTGTCAGAACCCGGTTCTTTTCTCCGTGAGAGTCTTCATCGAAGGTCACAACCCATAGGATATCTTTGGAAAGCAACGCATCTTTCCTGTCCTTCCATTGGGATTCCAAATAGGAATCAGCAAAAGCGATGCCTGAATCATGCCCATTATTCATGTTGTTAGGGATATAGAGAGAAAACTCTGGAAGCCTTCCTGTCGCCAAATCAGAATTAAACTGATCGGCATTCACAACCTTTGCACACTGTTCTTTATTTATTTGGACGGACTTAAAATTCAGAAAAGGGACATGCCTCCGAGCATAGTACCCGTCCGTCATTTTGAGAAAACAACCTCCCGGATAATCCTCAGCATAAACTTTCCAGTCCTTTCCCTTAGCCTGAAGAAGGTCCCCTAGATGTTTGGCGTCTATGTCGTAACGGTGATCTGAAGTCGCCCCATGGAAACTTCCGGAAATCAAAGCAACATAATTGGGCTGAGAGGGATGAGTCAGAGCATAATAATTGGTCAAAAGCGCGCCTTCTTCCGAAAGTCGTTTAAAGGCTGGCTGCTTAATTGCATCACTATAGTTAGTGTTTTCGAAAATTAGGAAGACTACGTTCTTAATATTTTTCGTGGCCACACGAAAGTTACGAGTATTCTGGGGTACCTTGACGCTAGCTTTGTCACAGCCCATGAAAAGGCCGATACCAGCAAAAAGAGAAAAGAAGATTCCAGTCCGGATCAAAAAAGAACGGGTTATTTTCATACCCGCCCAGTCTCATGTTTCTAATCTCAAGTCACATTTTTTCGGGCAGTGGAATACCGAGCAGACCCAGACCCCGAGCCAAAACTCGGCGTGTAGCTTCGACAAGCATCAGCCGAGCTTGGGTCAATTCGGCTGAATCTCCCAAAACCTGGCATTCGCGATAAAAGGCACCAAAAACTTTTGTAACATCGATCAAGTAGTGGGCTAGCTGACTTGCTTTGGAAAATCCTAGGGTGCGTTCCAAATGAAGCGGAAACTGACCTAAAACTTTAATGAGGCGCAGCTCTTCCTGCTTCACAAGAAGGTCGACCCATTTTTCCTGAAAAACAACGTCGTTCATTGAACTCACAACGCCAGCTTCTTGGGCCTTCCTCAAGATGCTTTTGCAACGGGTATGTGCATACTGAAGATAAGGACCAGTCTCGCCCTCAAAATCAACGACCCGATCTAAATCAAACTCCACGTCACGAGCTGGATCAGAGTGCAAGTCTGCAAAGACCACGGCACCCATAGCGACCTTTTCAGTCGTCTCCTCAAACTGCCCAGGAATAAAACCAACAGGACGCTCTTGATCTCGCGTCTTCATCAGCTCCGTTACCCGCTGCTTAGTTAATTCCAACACCTCTTCTAGAGTGACAAAGTTTCCTTTACGGGTCGACATTTTGGCATCTTTGAAGCGGTATAAACCGAACGGCACATGCTCGCAGCGATCTGCCCAGCTGAGTCCCATTTTTTTCAAGACACCAAAAATTTGTTTAAAATGAAGTTTCTGCTCCTGACCCACAATATAGGTCATCCGCTCAAATCCAAATTTCTTGAATCGATAAAGAGCAGCCGCTACATCTCGAGTTGCATAAATCGTGGCTCCATCACTTTTTTGGATAATGCAGGGAGGAATTTCTTTTCCATTCTCATCCGTCAGTGGAACAACCCAAGCACCTTCGCTCTCAACCAAAAGTCCCATTTTCTTCAGCTCTGCAATCAGAGGAGCTAGCTGATCTTTGTAGTAACTCTCTCCCCAGATGTGATCGAATTTGACGCCCATTCGTTTATAATTTGCTTCAAACTCTTTAATCGAGACGTCTACACACTTTTGCCAGAGGGCCGTAATTTCGGGATCGCCTTTTTCGAGGTCTACAAAAGCTTGCTTGGCTTTCTCTTCGATGGTGGGATCTTTTTCTGCCTCGGCATTGATCCGAACATACATGTCCACCAGATCCTTCATTTTGACATCGCTCTTGGGGTCAATTCCAAACTTTCGGAAAGCTACGGTGAGCATCCCGTATTGCTTTCCCCAATCGCCTAGGTGGTTGATCGAAATCACACGATACCCTCGGTACCTGCCAATTCGATCCAAGGCAGCTCCCAAAGCCGTAGGTCTTAAATGATAGATGTTGAGCGGTTTTGCGACGTTCGGTGAGCTGTATTCCAGGACCCAGGTTCCGCGCGAATCCGGCTTCAAACTTCCATAATCACCCAGATCTTTTCCCTTAAGAATATCTGAGAGCAAAGCCTTCAGTGTATCCGAAGGTGGGACTGTGAAATTGACGTAGGGGCCAACAGATTGAACCCACCGAGAGCCTTGCCCCCCTTTTGCCTTCACTCGGTTTGCAATGTCTTGAGCAATTTGGGGAGGAGCCTTCTTCAAAGTTTTGGCAAGCCTGAAACAGGGAAAAGCAAAATCTCCTAATTCGGGCTCGGGTGGAATTTCCAGGTCAGTCAGCTGAATGGGGGTCTCCAAAACTGAATTCAACTCTTCCAAAACTACTTTCGCAAAACGCTCCATAAATTTTCTCTTTTAATGCCTGCGACGCAGGCTAACCCTTTTTGGAGCCCGATTCAGCGATCAGGAAAACAACTTCTTGATCGCATAAACTGTAGCCTGCTTGCTCACAACGGCAATCGACTCGGTCAAAGGAATGGATTTTGGACAAACCTTCACACAGTTTTGAGCATCTCCACAATCCGTTACACCCCCTTCTCCTACCATAGGATCGAGGCGTTCCGCCATATTCGTCGCTCCGGTGGGGTGGGAATTGAAGAGCCGTACCTGATTGATCGCCTGAGGCCCGATAAACGGAGACTGCGGCCCATACTGCGGGCATGCCTCCAAACAGCAGCCACAAGTCATACATTCCGACTGTTTATACCGCTCTAAGGCCAGATTTTGAGAGTACTTTGGCCCAGGTCCAAGATCATGGGTTCCATCAATATTGATCCAGGCCTTTACTTTCTTTAGATGTTCAAACATGCGGGATCGGTCTGTAATCAGGTCCCGAATTACCGGAAATTTGGAAAATGGCTCCAAACGAATCGGCTGCTGAAGCTGGTCAACCAGGGCCGTACAGGCTTGGCGTGGCCGCCCATTGATCACCATCGAACAGGTACCACAGACTTCTTCTAAACAGGCCGCTTCCCAAGCTGGAGGGGTCGTTTGTTTACCGTCGGCTGTGGTTGGGTTGATTTGAAGATCTTGTAAAAGGGCAATCACATTGAGATTGGGACGCCACTTTACCTTAAAGACTTCCCAATGAGCTGGCGCTCCTTCGCGTTCTTGTCTTTTAACGTGGAACTCTACCATTTTGCCGGACTGCTCAGAATTTGAGGTCGAATTTTCCATTGTCCCTATTCTCCTATTCTCTCTTCAAATCGCCGATCTTAATGCTGGGAAGTCTGAGCCTGCGTTGTGTGCGCCGTACTGCCAGCCTTATCCACATCATATTTTCTGGGACGAGGCTTAACCAAAGAGACATCAATCGCCTCGTAGGCAAACTGGGGGTGGCCCTGATCTTTCCCAAAAGGACGTTCTGAAGATACCCCTTGTGGCCCTTTGTGGGTCGCAATCGTAGTCTTCATAAATTTTTCATCATTCCGCTCTGGGAAATCGGGTTTGTAATGTGCGCCCCGACTTTCGTCGCGTTGCAAAGCCCCAATCGTAATGACACGGGCCAAGTGCAACATAGAGTAAAGCTGCCTTGTGTAATGGACTGACTGATTGGTCCAATTCCCCCGGTCTTGAATTCCGATTTTGTTCCATCTCTCCTGAAGTTCCTGTACCTTCTGGTCAGTCGCTTTCAGCTTGTCATTGTAACGGACAACCGTCACATTTCGAGTCATCCAATCACCTAGCTCGCGGCCAATCACAAAAGGATTTTCCGGGCCATCCATCTTCTTTACAAAATCGATTTTTTGCGAGTGCTGTTTAACAGCCTCATCAAATGCGGAAGACGGCAAGTCTTGTTCGTGGGTTTTTAGACCCTTCGCCCATTTTGCCATCGCGGGACCTGCAACCATGCCAGCGTAAATACACGATAGCAGTGAATTCGCCCCCAGCCGATTGGCGCCGTGAATCGAATAATCGACTTCGCCGACAGCGAACAGACCAGGCACACTAGTCATCTGATCATAGTCGACCCATAAACCTCCCATGCTGTAATGTACGGCAGGGAAAACCTTCATGGGAACACGAGTAGGATCATCGCCCATAAACTTTTCGTAGATTTCAAGAATCGCGCCCAACTTTTTGCGGAGGGTCTCGGCGGGAATATGAGAAAGATCGAGATAGACCACCGACTGACCATTCACACCCAATCCCAAATCATAGACTACTTTGTGGATCGCTCGGGTGGCAATATCTCTGGGTACCAAGTTTCCATAGGCAGGGTACATTTCTTCGAGGAAGTACCAGGGTTTGCCGTTTTTAGGCACCCAGACGCGCCCCCCTTCTCCGCGAGCGCTCTCGGACATCAAACGAAGCTTGTCTTCGCCAGGAATCGCAGTCGGGTGAACTTGAATAAATTCACCATTGGCATATTTCACACCCTGCAAATACGTAACAGCAGCGGCCGCGCCGGTATTGATAATTGAGTTTGTAGATTTACCAAAAACCATTCCGGGACCACCCGTGCCAAGGGCAACAGCCGCACCGCGAAAGGCTTTCACCTCCATGGTAAAGATATGAGTCGCAACAATACCGCAGCAGCGGCCTTCGGAATCTTGGATCATTCCCAAATATTCCCAGGTCTCAAATTTTCTAACTTTGCCTTCTACTTCGAAACGACGAACTTGTTCGTCCAAAGCATACAGAAGCTGTTGTCCAGTTGAGGCTCCTGCAAAAGCTGTGCGGTGATGTTTGGTTCCACCAAATCTTCGAAAATCTAAAAAGCCTTCGTGAGTTCGATTGAAGGGAACTCCTAAGCGGTCCATTAAGTAGATAATTCCTGGAGCAGCCTCACACATTTTTTGCACTGGCGGCTGATTGGCCAGGAAGTCGCCTCCATACACGGTGTCATCAAAGTGTTCCCAAGGAGAATCTCCTTCGCCCTTGGTATTCACCGCTCCGTTAATTCCCCCTTGCGCACAAACCGAGTGACTTCGCTTGACGGGAACTACCGAAAAAAGATCCACTTCCATTCCTGCTTCACAAGCACGGATCGTGGTCATTAATCCCGCGAGTCCACCCCCAACAACAATTAAACGATGCGCCTTAGCCATGAATTACCTCTCAGATGAATTGCTTTCTTATACGACCGTGCTCTAGAGGGATGCAAGAAGTTCCTTGCAACTCTGCTCTCAAATCCGTCACCCCCGAAAATTTTTGTGAGGTATTGTTTCGCCCATCCATTGACGAAGCTCACAATTTGCCTTCCCATCAGAAATTCGGACAAATGCAAATGTAAGACAAAACTGTTGTCCGATATTTCTAAGGTCGAGATTGATCATCTTAGTCCAGGTGCCTGTATTGATGTACTGCTTTCCATCCGGATAGACTTTATTCATCGGCTTATGGGTGTGCCCGAAAATCACCGTTTGAATTTCTTTTTCAGAATCTAACAGCTGCCTAGCCTCGCGTTCTAAGTCCAACAGGAAATTAGTCTCCTGTTTCAAAATTTTTGCAGTCACCTTCAGACTCGATTTTCTTCTTGGGTTGTAAATAAAACGGGTCTTCAAAAAATAAAAAAGAGAGAGGAAGCAAAATCTCAACGTAAATAAGGTGTCAAAGAGAAGACCATAGACAACAAAAAGTTTCATGGGCCGAACCTTGTCGATGAATTCGCGTTCGGGCTTCAAGCGATTGATAATCTTTAAAACGTAAAAACTACCCCAGGGCAAATTCAAAACAGGCTCATCCAAGAATGAACTCAGCAAAGGCTGCTCGAAATTTAAAACATGGACAGCTTCAAACTGATTTCCGTGGTGAACCTCGACTCCGCCCTCAAAACGAACCCGATCCCGATCGGCAATTATCTTGACTTTTTCGCTCGGAAAACAACCTTCCGGATCCCATTCT
This sequence comes from Bdellovibrio sp., assembly GCA_016185105.1. Classification (GTDB taxonomy): domain Bacteria; phylum Bdellovibrionota; class UBA1018; order UBA1018; family UBA1018; genus JACPOE01. The sequence continues at coordinate 4,380 of JACPOE010000064.1, read as the reverse complement.
TTGATGATTCGCTCGCGGACTTTTGGGAAAAAAAGATCGGCGTCGTGATTCCCAATCATGTAGGTAATCGTCTTGCCCGGCTGCGAAGCAAACTTTTTCAGGGCCTTCATGACCGCGGGGTGCCCGGCCAGAATTGCCTCTACTTTTTGTACCGCTACGGTTTCTGTAATCGCGTCTTCGAACTCACCCTGAAGCGGCACATTCAAAAAGTCTAAGTAGTCCCCATTGATAAACAGCTCGACTTGAACCGGGCCGTGTGGACCGCTGCCATAGGCTCCTGTAGAAAAATACTCAAAAAGTTCACACATTTCCGAGTCAAAACCGAAATCCTCATGCGGATTGAGACGACCCTCAAAGACCCGCCCCGCCGAAAGATGGCAATCGCTGATGACTATCTTAAAATGATCCACTGCCTCCATTATAGCCGACAAAGGAGAATAGCCAAGAAACGATTTGACTTTAACCTCTAGATCCGCCACTAATGGAGGTCTGACTATGGCCGACAAAAATCATAAATGGGCAGATAACGTTCCTGGAAATTACTTTGTTGATGAGCAATGCATCGATTGTGATGCTTGCCGTACCGAAGCTCCGGATAATTTTACCCGCAATGACGATCATGGCTATTCTTTTGTTTACAAGCAGCCTACCACTGAAGAAGAGAGTGCTCGCTGCAAGGCCGCGTTAGAGGCTTGCCCGGTGGAAGCCATTGGCCGCGAGACTGAATAATCAGTTTCTCAGCCTAAATCCAATTTTGCCAACCAATCCAAAGCGCTTCTAATTTCGATGCCTTCTTTGCTGCTATATTCACGATCCAGATTCAGGACCAACTGGACCTGTCTACACTTTGGAAATAGGTCAGAAAAATAATGAAAATTCCTGCTAGGACTGGCATCGCTGAGCTTGACCTCGATCAGATGCGCAGGTCGGTTATTTTGAGTCACCAAAAAGTCGATTTCATTTTTTTCCTTGGTCTGGATAAACTGCAAGGCCCCTCTAACTCCGTTGATGTCCTCCTGAAATTCAATTTCTTTTTTAAGAGCCAAAGCAACCAAGTTTTCTAGCTTCTGGGGCTCTTCTCCCCTCACCCTGGCACAGTCATAAAAGTAGTACTTTCCAGCTTTCTTCAATCCTCGAACTATGTTTTTTGCGTAAGGATTGACCCGAAAAACTACATAAAGCTGCTCGAGCAGACCAAGCCACTGTTTAATCGTTTTGTCGTCCCTCTGCAGATCTTGCGCAAGCGAGCTAAAGGAAATCGTCGAGCCCACCCTTTCGGCCAAAAGTTCTGCCAAATTGGCAATTCCATCAAGGTCCCTAACCGCAGTTAAAGAAATCAGATCTTGCCTCAAAATAATGTCGTTATGGGTTCTGCTCCAAAGGTTATAAAACCGATCTGTTCCCTGAAAGTAGGGCTCTGGAAACCCACCCACTTTTAAGAGTTTGGTGTAGGCTTCGTGGAGAGTTTGTGACTGTGAGCTATTGAATCCCCGAAGCTCCTTGAGATCCAATGGGTGAAATCGTACTGAAAAGAACCTGCCCGCTAACGAGTCTCCCATTTTGCGCGCAATATCTAGACGCGCGCTGCCCGTGACTAAGAATTTTTGTTTTTGAGTTAACCCTTCGTCGTAAAGGCCCTTCAGCCAAAGCTTCCATTTTTTCATCTTGTGAAGTTCGTCGAAAATCACAAGCTTCTTATCACGATCCCACTGACTGTTCCGAAAGACGCCCCAGTCTTTGCGAATGTCATAGTTGTAATATGCCGAATCTGCCGACAGACTCTTAGCTAGAGTTGTTTTGCCAACCTGACGAGGCCCGGTCAAAAGAACAAACTTGTTTCCTAAAAGCTCGTTTAGAGGAGTAGAAAGATACCGTTGCATGGTTCTTCTATTCTCGGATACAACTCCGAAAAAGTCAAGACCAAACCGGAATCAACTCCGGATTAGTCAGGTCTTCAAAACTTACCAATTTGAATGGGCGCAGCCTGAGAGCGCGTTGCAATGGAAACCTGCTGGGCTACTTTGCGCGCTAAGTCCCTGAATTTCTGGGCAGCTTCAGACGATGGGTCCCGCACCACAATGGGCTTGCCCTCGTCTCCGCCTTCACGAACTTGGGGTACCATCGGGATTTGCGCCAAAAGCTCCGTATTAAATTTCTTGGACAACGCTTTGCCACCGTCTCGCCCGAGAAGGTAGTGCTGCTTTTCACACCCGTCACAGCGGAAGTAACTCATATTTTCAACAACACCCAGAATTGGAATCCGAACCTTCTCAAACATATGAAAGGCTTTTCGGACATCCTGCATTGCGACTTCCTGGGGTGTAGAGACCATCACAGCACCAGTAACTGGAACAAGCTGAGCCAAAGAAAGCTGCACATCTCCGGTGCCAGGAGGCATATCGACAACCAAATAATCCAGCTGGCCCCAATCTACCTTGTAACAAAACTGATTCACAATGCTGTGGAGCATTGGGCCTCGCCACACGACTGGCTGATCATCCGCAATCAGAAAACCCATCGACATCACTTTGACCTGATGGGCCGTCGGAGGAATAAAAATTTCGCCCTTTTCAGGATGATTCATAATTTTGGGCTGCTCGGTCACGCCCATCATGGTCGGTACGTTTGGCCCGTAGACATCGGCATCCATCAAACCCACACGGGCACCCTCAAGAGCCAATGCGGTGGCCAAATTGACGGCCACGGTACTCTTGCCTACTCCCCCTTTGCCGCTGGAAACAGCAATGAGGTGGGTCACACCTTCAATAGGATTCATCCCTTGGAGGCCGGACTTACCCCCTGCTGCCTGGGGACGTCCTCGGACTTCAGATTCCATTCGGATTTCAACCTTTTCGACTCCTGGTAGCTGAGCCACAGCGGCGCGGCAATCCGACTCGATCTTGGCTTTGAGTGGGCAGGCCGGCGTTGTAAGAACCACCCGAAACTGAACCCGCCCCCCCTGAACCTCTAGATCACGGATCATTCCTAGGGTAACCAGATCCTGTTTCAGGTCTGGATCTTGAACAGAGCGCAAGGATTGAAGGACAAGTTCGGCGGTAAGATTTGACATCGACTTTGCACCGGGATTCTTCCCGGTCTCCTTTAAAAATAAAGTGAATAGGCTCCAGCTCTAGCAGAGGCCCAGGCAACATACAAGACACAGCGGTGGCAAATTCCCAGGGTTTGAACTATATCCAAGAGTATGAAACCCGATCCGAAGCCAGAAACTCAGGCTGCTAGACTCAGAATTCGAAAAAATATTCGTTCCACTTTGAAAACCTTGGGCGAAAATGTTCATCGTGAAGGACTGAAAGCCACACCCTCACGTTATGCAAAGGCAATGCAGTTTCTGACTTCTGGTTATCAAATGGACATAGACCAAATCGTGGGCAAGGCCGTTTTTAACGAACCCTCCAGCGAAATGGTTCTAGTTCGAGACATCGAACTTTTTTCGTTGTGTGAGCATCATCTACTGCCCTTTTACGGAAAGGCCCATGTCGCCTATATTCCTGATGGAAAAATCATCGGTCTTTCAAAAATTCCAAGAATTGTGAATGTTTTTTCCCGCCGGCTTCAAATTCAAGAACGACTCACCACTCAGATTTCAGAAGAATTGATGAGAATTCTAAAACCGCAAGGGGTCGCCGTAATCATTGAGGCGTCTCATCTTTGTATGATGATGCGTGGAGTAGAGAAACAAAACAGCTATGCAGTGACAAGTTCAATGCTCGGAGCATTTCGAACTCAAGAGGCGACTCGTAAGGAATTATTGGGTCTCTTAGGCGGTCTGAGATTTTCTCGCTAGCCTGAGTGCTCAGTTATTTTTCTTGAACAGGATTATATCGTCTTTCGCAACTGCTTGCCATTTGCCATCCACCAAGCATTCGAACCCCTTGTTCTTTTTTTCTAAGATCTTTGCACAGGACCAATCCTGTACCTCGCCCTTGGAAACCCGAACTCGAACTAAATAGGGAGTCCCAGCCTCAAAGGGATTGGGACTGTTTTGAGCGTAGGTCGTAAAGCCGTGCTGTCCTTTTAGGATTTTGACAAGCGAACCCTCCTGGCCTGGGGTAGAAGGCGGCGCGACGGTAGCCAAGGACCTGGGAGATTGCACGGGCGGCCTGACACGGATAAGTCCGGATGGGTCTCTGGGAAGATCTGCCGGAACTTCCGAACCACGAACTTCCGGTCCCGCCATTGGCTTTCGAGGCGTGACCTTACCCAAGGCACGAGGCGTCGTATCTTCAGGAGTATAGACCGCTGACAAAGACAAGCGTGGAACTTTCGGCTTATTGGCAGAGCTGAGCTTGTCATCCGGTACCTGTACAGGCACCTCTTTAGCTTCTTCGCTGCCAAAGGAATCTCGCCGCAAGGATGAAT